>DALYGI010000150.1:7013-9247 GCA_031971595.1 Prochlorotrichaceae cyanobacterium CTOTU29312 | reverse complement strand
CCATTAATCTCGTGGTATTTTTAGGCTTTTCCGATTTTTAGCGAACCATGAGTGGCTAGATACGATCGGCTCTTTTAGGCTCTTCTAAGCAGCTCTTGCAATGAGGTCTGGTAATGAGGTCTGGTAATGAGGTCTGGTAATGGGGTCTTGACCACTATCTAGCCTAGGAGCCTAGCCATTCAAATGCCTAAAAATTCGCTGGTAATTCCATCATAAAGTCTTGGGTCATGCCCCGCAGCCGGTTCAAGAACCAGTCGTAGCGGGTTTTGGCTAGATGGTAATTGCTTAGCACGTCTGGGTTTGTAATTTCATCTAGGGTTTGCTCGTAGGAATAGCTCGATCCGTAACCAATTCGAGAGTCCGCCGCCCGAAGTCGATCGGAGAGGAACATGGCTAGGGCCCGGTAAAAACTAGCGGCAAACTGAACATCCCGGTGGAGTCGATCGCTGAGATCTCGCCGGAGCAGGGAAAGCACCACACAGGGCTCGGCAGCGGTCACGGTGGCGGAGGGGGCACGGGAATCCAAGAAGGACATTTCTCCGAAAATTTCACCCGGATGTAAGGTGGCCAACACCTGATAATCCACAGAGACTTTGACGGTGCCATCAATCAGCACATACAGTTTATCTAAGGGACTTCCTTTTTCAATTAAGACTGTGCCGGTTTCCACTTCTTCACGGCAACTGGATTGGATGATCCAGTCAATATCATCGTCGCTCAGTTCCCCTAAGATAAATAGTAACTTTTGCATCGAGATCATCTCCCCAATTTCGGATCTTTTGGATTCAAATTTTACCGAATTTTTACCTGTCCCGGTCAGACGAGTTGAGAAAGTAAGGCACAGGAGTAATCCTACAAACTCGGCAAACCGGAACTTAAGCAATTTATCTTAACGCGATGTGCAACTATTCTCAGATCCCTGGTTTCTGTAGAACGAAGCCCATCTCTTAAGGTTATGTCTCCAGCGACCAAAGCCCCAGAAACCAAAGCCCCAGCAACCGGAGATCTGGGCACTTAATGATTGGCATATCCCGTACCCCGTAAGAAAATCCGCAAATCCTGGAGGTACTGGGCCCGATCGCCCCCACCATAGCCTCCCTCTGTGCGATAAAAGCCATCTGCCCCTTCTCCTAAGATAAATTTACTGGCGGTGTAGGCTGCTAGAACTGGTTTCAAGGCGGGGGAGGTTAAATCCGGAGACTGGCGCTGACGAGCTTGGTACAGGTTCCATAACATGACGGCATCCGCTTTAACAAAGGTGGGGTACAGACGGGTTACGTCAAAGAGTTGACCTTGGCGATAATTCCAAATTTGCAATGGGGCGATCGCATCGCCGATGGCTTCCGCAAAGCGCAGGGTAAAGCGGGAGTCTCGGCTTTTGAGATCGGGAATGCCATCCTGATCCAGATCCACCAAAATATAATCTTCATAGCCCCAGGGTTGTTGGGTGAGCCCATATTCTTGGCGACGGGGCAGGTAGGAATAAATGAGGGAATAGGAACAGCAGCGCTGGGGGCCCGCAAAGAAACTCAAGAGAATTTCCGGCTCACTGTCCCCATCCAAATCGATCGTTTGCAGGCCGAGATTGCGGATAAAGCCCCCATCCACAGGAATTTGGTGGCGGAGAACCAGTTTCTCGTCCCGATAGAGGCTTAACTGCACATCTTGATAGGTATAGTTCTCTTTTTGGTAGCCTAACTCCGCAACTACGGGCAGGGAGCCTGCGTTAGCTCTGCGGCTGAGGGTTTGGGGCTGAAGAATACTGGGTAGCTCCACCACATACTGAGGCGGTACCCAGGAGGGAGAACGATCGGTTTGGCGCAGTTGGCAAAAGACCGCAGCGGCTTCGCCACGGGTGATCAAATCCTGGGGACGCAGGTTGCGGACGTTGGGCACATTCACCACAATGCCCCGTTCAGTGGCGGCGGCGACGGCATTCTGGGCTCCCCTAGAGACCGTTAAGCCATCATCGTAGGTGGTGCGGAGGGTGTCCAGGGCATCGGCGCTGGCTTCGTACCCTAAGCCCCTGGCTAAGACCACAAAGAAATCCTCTCGGCTTACGGGCAGGGTGGGGCCAAAGCGTTGGGGAGTTACCCCAGCAAAAAAGCCTTGGCGATAGGTTTGGTAGATTTTGTCAAACTGACTATCGAAGGGGGATACATCTTCAAACTGCGGGTCGGGTTGCACGTCCGGCAAGTTAGGAAAGGCTCGGCCCAGCAGGTCGGCGTAGAGTT
>DALYGI010000150.1:5043-6913 GCA_031971595.1 Prochlorotrichaceae cyanobacterium CTOTU29312 | reverse complement strand
GGCACAGAAGAAAACCGGCGATCGGGTAGAGGGACGGGCAGACGACACGGGGACATGGCTCAAGACTCCTAGGGATTCGGCTTCTGCTAGAGGGTTAAGTATCCTATCACCTGGAATTCGTCAAGTCATTGGATAGAATTCTGCGGGAAAGCTTGCGATAAACGAAGCTTGGTAGTACAACAGCGGGAGACTGGGCACAACATTCTTGACAACGTTATTCTTGGTTACTCTTGACAACATTCTTGCCGTGGGAAGGGATACTTTGATGCTGAAGCGTATAGGTTTGTCTACGATCGTCCTGGGTCTGGGGTTGACAGGATGGGGGTCTCCCGCGATCGCCCAACTGGTTCCCCAAGGCTGGGCACCGGGGTATCCTCTGGATTCTGCTCCCCCCACCACCACGGATCCGTTGCCACCGGAACGCCTAGAAGTTGAGCAAAATACCATTCCTAAAGATTATCGTGTCTCTTCCCTGCTGCACGATCGGGGGGGTGGTTTGTGGGTGGGCACTTGGCAAGGGATTGCTCGGATTAACCCCCATACGGGAGTGGTCACGGCCCGGGTGCGCTTACCGAATACGATCGTGGGGGCCATCACCCAAGACAAGGCCAATCGCCTCTGGGTGGGCACCTACGAAGGCTTGAAGCGGGTGGATTTGGGCAGTCAGGAAATTACCGCTGAGAATTTCTTGTTACCGTCGAACCGGGTACTGTCCTTACTGGTGGATCAGCGGGGCTATCTCTGGGTCGGGGGCGATCGGGGTTTAGCCTTGGTCAGCCCAGATCAGGGCTTGCTGATGACCACGGTGCAGAATTTACCGGGGGTTAGTGTCAATGCCATGACCTTAGACGATCGGGGGAACCTCTGGGCTGGCACCTTGGAAGGACTGGTGCAAATTGACACCGCCAGCGCCTACCAAATTCGCCATATTGCCGATGTG
Source organism: Prochlorotrichaceae cyanobacterium CTOTU29312 (assembly GCA_031971595.1). GTDB lineage: Bacteria > Cyanobacteriota > Cyanobacteriia > Prochlorotrichales > Prochlorotrichaceae > JBEAPM01. The sequence goes on along the minus strand of DALYGI010000150.1, from coordinate 5,973 downwards.
CCTGGCAAAGTCATCCAAGCCCTAGAGCGCGATCGGTGGGGCTCGATTTGGATTGGAACCCCGGCGGGACTGATGGAAATGAACCCCATGACCGGACTGGTCTTCCGATCGGTAACTCCCATGCGGGGGCGCAATGTGACAGCCCTGAAGTTTGACGCAAAGAGCGGGGATCTCTGGGTGGGGACGGATGAGGGCTTATTTTTAATTAACCCCTTCAATGGAGCGATTAAGGAGCAAGTTGCCAACCTGCCCTCTAGCAATATCCTTTCCCTCTCCGCCAACACAGGCAATAAACTCTGGGTGGGAACCAGTGAAGGTTTAGCCTGGGTAGGGTCTCAGCGGGACGAAGCCCGATCCCATTGGACATTTACCCGGCCAGAAGAATAACCATCTGCCCCCAATCCAGAAACAATCTAGTAACAATAATTTTAGGATCCCCTTCTCAGGGTGATCCTCAGACCGTTAGAATCGTTACCAGTTGCACTGTGTTCCTTAATTTTTAAAGAGGTATTAGAAACTATGACTCCTTCCCTGGCTGGATTTCTCTGGAGCTTGCTCCTCGGCGCTTCGATCGTTGTTATTCCCGCAACGGTCGCTCTGGTTATTTTTAGCCAATCAGACAAAGTTCGTCGTACCTAAATTTTTTCTAAACCCACCCCTAACCCCTCCGAGGAGGGGAACCGGAGTAAACCCCCTAGCCTCTCAGCGGGAGAGCCGGAACAAACTCCCCCTCTAGGGAGGGGGTTGGGGGGTGGGTCTAACCTACCGGGAAACACCAACCCTTCCCGATCCCGCTAGATTCGATAAGCAACAGCCAACCCACCCCTAGCCCCTCCCAGGAGGGGAACCGGAGTAAACTCCCTAGCCTCTCAGCAGGAGAGCCGGAACAAACTCCCCCTCTAGGGAGGGGGTTGGGGGGTGGGTCTAACC
>DALYGI010000150.1:0-4943 GCA_031971595.1 Prochlorotrichaceae cyanobacterium CTOTU29312 | reverse complement strand
TATCGGGAAACACCAACCCTTCCCGATCCGGCTAGATTTGATAAGCAACAGCCAACCCACCCCTAGCCCCTCCGAGGAGGGGAACCGGAATAAACTTCCCCTAGGATGGGAACTGGAATAAACTCCCCTAGGATGGGAACTGGAATAAACTCCCCGTCTAGGGTCTAACCTAACTCGGTTTAACTTTATGGTTAATTTTAGTCTGAACCCCGGTAGCTTAATGGGCATTATCCTTGCCTTTGCAGGGGTCGGTTTATACCTATTACGATCGTTTCGTCCCAATTTAGCTAGGGATTATGATGTCTTTTTTGCAGCGGTGGCCCTGCTCTGCGGCGGGATTTTCTTTTTCCAGTCTTGGCGCTTGGATCCCCTGTTGCAATTTGGGGTGTTCCTGTTAACGGGTTCCTCCCTGTTTTTTGCTTACGACAGTATTCGCTTACGGGGCATTGCCACAGAGCAAGCGAAACGCAGCACCCCCTTAGTGGATGAGGAGCGGCCCGTCAGCCGAGTCTATCGCTACGATGCGCCCCTGGAACCCCCACCAGAGTACGGTTACGATTATTTCCAACAGGATCGCCAACCTCCGGCGCGGCGGATTCGAGGCAGTGAGGATAGCATCAACCCCGATTATCGGTCTGGTTATAACGAAAGTGGCTATGAGGGCGGATACGATCGGGATAGATCCGGTTCAAGCCGTTCCCGCCGTCCCTCCTCCCGGCGATCGGATACTTACCCCAGCGAAGGCTATGAGGATTCGGGCTACCCCGATCCAGGTCGGAGTGACAGCCGCAGTGAAACCAGAGGGGAAACTCGTGGAGAAACCCCCAATAATCGCCGTCGTCCCCGCAAAAAGCCCCCAGAAAGCCCCTACCCAGAGTCTTCCGGTTACGATGCCCCAAACCAAGGCGATCGATATGCCTCCTCAGAGTATGACTCCGGCTATCGTTCTTCAGGGTATAACACCGCAGGCTATAATCCCCCAAGCTATGACACTGGCTACGATAATCCTGAAGCACCAGACGATCGTTACAACGCCTACGACCCTGGCTATCAGTCCGGCGATGCCTATGCTGCCCCAGACACCGATCGCCCATCCCCTAGACGATCGCGGCGGCGGCCCCCCTCCAGTCGTCCGGCGGAAGAAGGGGCTCCCTATGTAGATTACCGTCCCCTCCAGCCCAATCAGCCCGATCTGGAAACGGATAACTCCAATCATATTGATGATTAATTGATAAAAATAAACTCAAAACACACTGAATGAAGGGGCGTTGTCAGCGTCAGATTTTGCCTACCCTACGGCTCTTATGGCCCTTAATCTTGCCTTTGATGTTGGTTGCCTGTAGCCAGCCCCTAGGGGGAGATTTTACGAGTTTAAATAGTCGTTATACGGATCAACAACCCGCCCTGAGTGGGGATGGCAAATTACTAGCCTTCATTACCGATCGGGCGGGGCGGCAGGAACTGGTGGTTTATAACTTAGAGCAGCGGCAGTTTGTGCCCTTACCGGGGCTGAATCAAGGCAATGGAGTGATTGAAAGCCCTAGCCTCAGCCGTACCGGACGGTATATTGTGTATCTCTCTAGCCGTCGGGGTCGGCCCGAAATTGAACTCTACGATCGCTTTACCCGCAACATTGACATCTTAACGATCGGGTATCCGGGTTGGGTACGTCATCCCCGCATCGACCCTGACGGGCGCTATATTACCTTTGAATCGGCACAAAAAGGTCAGTGGGATATTGAAATCTTCGATCGGGGCCAAGGGGTTGAACTAGACTTAGCTCCCGGAACCAGCATTAGCCCGCCTTTACCCTAGGGGGTAGGGAACAGGGGACAGGGAACAGAAAATAGCTAAGAATCGTGAATTAAATAAACTGGAAAGTTCAGGATTAAACCACAGAACACAAAGGAATCCTTTGATGCTTTTGTATCTTTGTAGTGAAGTTCCAAGTTATAAAGTTTGCATTCCTAAGCAGAATTCAAAACTCAAAACTCAAAATTCAAAACTAATCCCTAAGTAGGCCAGGCTAAATAAGGGGATCTATCAATGACGGCAGAATAGGGCTTTCAGCCGATTTAAAGCGCCCATTACTTTGTCTGCTCTACTTATTCCCTATTCCCTATAACCTATTCCCTAACCTAATGCCCCCCATAGGCTCCTTCGCCGTGGAGGTGAATATCCAGACCTTCCTGCTCCACCTGATCATCCACTCGTAAGGGCATGAACAATTTGAGGACGGTGAGAATAATCCAAGTGCCGATCGCTGCGATGGCGGCGGCGATAATCACGGCAATAATCTGGGTACCAAATAACTGAAAGTTGCCGTATAGAAGCCCATCATTGCCAAAACTGTTAACTGCTTTGGTGGCAAATACGCCCGTCAGAATGGCACCAACGGTTCCCCCCACGCCATGGACGGGGAAGGTATCCAGGGAGTCGTCAAACTTGAGTTTGGCTTTGATGTTTACCGCAAAATAGCAGGCAATGGAGGTTAAAGCACCGATAGCAATGGCAGAGAGAGGGGTAACAAACCCTGCGGCGGGGGTAATTCCCACCAAACCCGCAACGAATCCGCTACCAATCCCAACGGCGGTGGGCTTCCCTTTTTGCAACCATTCAAACACAGACCAAGTTAACCCAGCGGCTGCACTGGCCACGGTGGTGTTGGTGATGGCTAACACCCCTAGGGAACCCGATCCGAGAGCACTCCCCCCGTTAAAGCCAAACCACCCAAACCAGAGGATACCTACCCCCAACAGCACGAAAGGAACATTGTGAGGAACGATCGACTTCACCATCCAGTCCTTGCGGGGCCCTAGCATCCAGGCTGCAACTAGGGCAGAAACCCCAGAGCTAATATGCACCACCGTACCGCCAGCAAAGTCTAAAGCGCCCATCGCTCCGAGTAGGCCACGACCCCAAACCATGTGGGCTAAGGGGCTATAGATGAAGGTAGACCACAAAATAGTGAACCAGAAAAAGGCTTTGAAGGAAATACGCTCTGCGATGGAACCGGAGACCAGGGCCACGGTGATGATGGCAAAGGTCATTTGGTAGAGCATGAATAATCCGTGGGGGATGGTGGGAGCGTAGCCAATGGGATCCGGTTGATCGATCGCTACATTGTGCAGTCCGACCCAATCTAAGCTGCCAATGAACTGGCCTAACCCTGTGGCAAAGGTTTGGCCTTCAGCGAGGGTATTGTCAAAAGCTAAGCTATAGCCCCAGAGAATCCAGGTGACACTGACGATCGCCATGCAAACGAGGCTCATCATCATGGTGTTGAGGACGTTCCGGGAGCGAACGAGCCCACCATAGAAAAAGGCTAACCCAGGGGTCATGAGCAAGACTAGGGCGGTGGACACCATCATCCAAGCCGTATCACCCGTATCGGGCAACCACTCAGTGGCGGCGGTAGCTTCGACCGCATCCTGGGCCACCGCTGGCGTAATCAGAACGCCGTTGAGGTAGCCAATACTGAGGACGGTGAGCAGGGCTAGGCCAAATCCTAAACCATAGTTCTGCCACAGTGGTTTATGGGGTTTATGCTTACTCCGTCCTAAGGTTTGTCGGAAGGGAGTCAAAGAAGAAAATGGGGTTTGAGATCGTTTTAGTTTGCTGGGTTTCATTCAGTTTGTGATCAGCAGGTGTGCATTGAAATGTAGGATTATCATCAGCTAGAAATCGGTATCCTATGATACTAAAAAATCCTTAGACTTCAGAGATTGCGATTCTATAAACAGGTAATGTGAGTTTCATATCAACGATCGCCCCGTTGAGCAAATTCTTCTTTGCTATGGCGAGGCTGATGAACTACCATATTGCCAATTTATCCTCGATCGTTTTGCAGTGCAATTATAACTTCAAACTCCAAATACGATCGCCCCTAAACCATAATAAGCTTGAGCTTTTTGGGTTTCGTACCTCAACCCAACCTACGACGAGACGATCGCACTACTTAAGATTTTAAAGATAACCAAAAGCTCTGAGCTAAAGTTTTGGGATGCTATCTTGATCTAACAAGAATATCATTTTGTATAGATTGCTCATCATAAATTGTGACCTTACCATCTGGTCTAACTATGGAGTAATGCCAACGACCAACCTCTAAAGCATATTGTTTTAAAGATGTCTGTTCTGGGTTCTGTTCAAGGATTTGAAGCGCAGTATTATAAACATCTCGTGATGAAATATTTTGATCAGAGGTATGCCGTAAGATAGCTTTTTGAGCACATGCAAGGATAGTGGCTCTAACCCTTTCGTCTAATGGCTTGAGTACCAATAACGGCAAGATACTCTTATTCATAATCCCCCTTATGGTCTTAGGATTCATATTATTAATAGTACCTAAAACAGAATCTAGAGCTTGGGTGTTTGTAGGATTTTCAGATAAAAGTTTAAAATAAGTATCTAAATTTTTTATGCCTCTCTCGGCATCCTCCTGTTCGCGTTTAGTTTTTTCGGATTGTTCCTTAGCTGCTTTTTTAGCTTCTGGACTGTTACTCCATAAAAAAACAAGAAGACAACCGGACAGAAATGACAACAATCCAATCCAAATATTTACGAATATAAAGCAAGTGCCTACAACTGTACAAGCAAAGAGAAGCATCCCTAAAGTGTCTGTAACTTCTGAGATAAGTTTTTTCATAATTTTATAAAGTTCACGACTTGCCTACCTAAGGTAGATGAGATGCTAGATTCAACGATCGTAATTAACCAAACTACCTTGAGATCTAAGTGACTAGAAAATAAGAAATATTCCAACCACAGCAGCTTATATTTGAGAAACGGATTAACTATATGTAGGACTCGCTCTGAGATGTAAGTAGCCAGGACTCCAAGGGGAGCCGATCGTCTCCAACCTCATTGCTTACCCTACTCGAATGAGAGAATACCATCCGACAGGAGAAGACAACAAACACTTGTTACAGAATTTAACATGA
>DALYGI010000149.1:0-9279 GCA_031971595.1 Prochlorotrichaceae cyanobacterium CTOTU29312 | reverse complement strand
TTTCAGTTAGATACTCATTAAATTCCTTAGTGTAATCGCCCAAGGTATTTTCTGTTTTGAATTGAGGGATACCGTTCGTGCGTTTCTGAAGTGCATTGATGATTTCCCCCCGGAGACGGTCATCTTCCCCTGCAATGAGATACTCAATAATTCTGCCTCGAACGTTGACATTTTCGATCAATGCTGCTAACAGAATTTCGTTCTTAAATTTTTCTACTTTCGCATCAAGTTCCTCTTTTAGAATCTGTGCATCCTGAGACTGAACGAATCTGAGAGCCCTTGCCGGGGCAAGAAGTATTTGACGATGCTGAATCTCGGTTGGCTCAAACTTCCTGCCAGAGGGGCTTATGTTGTTTGATGCTTCCACTAAACGAGGGAGGTTCCCTTCAAAACCTAACCCTGAATGAATATTGAATAATCTTTCAATATTTTCTGGTGTATTATTTATGCCCTCAAAGTTCCGCACAATATCTGAACCATTAAAACTTCCGCGAATATTATTTTCGCGTAAATCCTGCGAACTATGACTTATTTTCTTGAGGAATGTCTTATTGGCAAGATAAGTATAGTTGTACGATGGAGTTACCAAGCAAACGATAAACGGGCGATCATCAAATTTTTGGAGATTTGATAGCGAAAGTATCGTATTTCCAAAATTCTGTGTGGCAGAGGAACTAAATCTAATGGCAAAGCTATTACAGTAATAAACCGATCTGTCTTTGGTTAGATCAAAATTATCTGACACGAGCTTTGCAAGCTTTGCCTTATCATTGATGCCATCATTTTTGCGTAGGAACGCTATTAGCTCATCAATTGAATTGTTCATCAAAGAGTCCTACAATAGTCTTCTGTTCCTTCTTGGCAGTCGATATTTGTTTTTGATCTGCAAGACTATTTCGTTCCCAAAAATATCCATCATGATAGCCTTGGATTGTGTCATCTGATTCTGCACGAATAAGTCTCTTGACAGCCATTTGACAATAGTCTGGCTCCTGTTCAATTCCTGAAAACTTTCGGTTTAGCTTTTTGGCAACCACACAAGTCGTTCCAGAACCAAAAAATGGATCAAATACAAAATCTCCTGGTTTTGAGCTTGCCAGAATGAGCTTGGCGATGAGCTTCTCCGGCTTCTGAGTTGGATGATCTGTATTTTCTGGCATAGACCAAAAAGGAATGGAAATATCTGTCCAGAGATTGGAGGGATGGGTTAGGCGATAGTTACCATTGAGGGTTTCCTCCCAGTCTTTAGGTTCCCCAGAGGCATGGCGATAGGGGGCCATCACTTTTCGCTTGAGCTTGACTGCTTCCACATCAAAAAAATACTCATGGGAGACGGTATAAAACCAAATATCTTCTGAGCAGTTCTTCCAGTTAGAAGTTGCCCCCCGACCTTTTTCCCGTTCCCAGGTAATACGATTTCTGACTATAAAATGTTGATCAAGAATCGTTTGCACTGATTTTGAGGATTGCCAATCACAGCAAACATAAAGTGAGGCGGTTTTCTTGAGGCACCTCTTTAGTTTGGTGATCCAAGAACTCAGCCATTCTTCATAGGATTCGGAGGATGTTTTGGAGAATTTGCTGTTGCCAAATTTCTTATTGAGGTTGTAGGGCGGATCGACAATTAATAGATCAATAAATCGATCGGGTAGGAGATCAATACAAGCAAATAGGTCTTGATGGATGAGTCTGCCTTCGATCGCCTGGGGAGTACAGGGGATATTCAAGGATATGGTTTGACGCATCAGCAGATCCCGTTCCTCCTCATGGACGATCAGGGTGCGGTTGCGGGGTGCCCTCTCTTTCATGTTGTAATGCTACCTCTTGTATGCCTCGGTGCTTCTGGTTTTCTAGCTTAGCCTAGCTCACCACAGGGAACATTGCCCTTGTTGACGCAACAGGTGATCACACAGAACCAAGGAAACCATCGCTTCCACCATCGGCACAGCGCGGGGTAACACACAGGGATCGTGGCGGCCCCGGGCGGACAGTAGGGTTTCTTCTCCCGATCGGGTGACGGTGCGTTGCTCTTTGCGAATGGTGGCGGTGGGTTTGAAGGCCACTCGAATAATAATCGGTTCACCGTTGCTGATGCCCCCTTGGGTTCCCCCCGATCGGTTGGTGCGGGTGCGAATATTGCCGGTTTCATCGCAGTAAAATTCGTCGTTGTGTTCACTGCCGGTGAGGAGGGTGCCGTCAAAGCCTGACCCAATCTCAAAGCCTTTGCTGGCGGGCAAGGACATCACCCCTTTGGCAAGATCCGCTTCTAATTTGTCAAACACTGGGGATCCTAAGCCCTTGGGAACCTGACGGGCCACACATTCCACAATGCCGCCCACGGAATCCCCTGCTCTGCCGGTGGCTTCGATGAAGCGAATCATCTCCTCGGCGATCGTCTGGTCGGGACACCGGACAATATTCTGCTCGACCTCCTCTAGGGTGACAGTTTGGGGATCAATATTCCCTTCTAAATCCTTAATGCGTTTGACATAGCCAATGATTTCCGTCCCGTGAACCTGGCGCAGAATTTTCTTAGCGATCGCTCCGGCGGCCACCCGGCCAATGGTTTCCCTAGCAGACGATCGGCCTCCCCCTTGGTAATTGCGAATCCCGTACTTGGCATCGTAGGTAGCATCCGCATGGGATGGGCGATAGGCCGTGACCATCTCACTATAATCTTGGGGGCGGGCATCCTTATTTCGTACCAAAATCATAATCGGAGTACCCAACGTCTGACCTTCAAAAACCCCAGAGAGGATTTCACAGGTATCCGTCTCCTGGCGGGGGGTCGTAATTTTGCTCTGGCCAGGCCGACGACGATCGAGTTCAAACTGAATTTCTGCGGCGCTAATTTCTAGACGGGGGGGACACCCATCAATAACAACCCCCACCCCACCACCGTGGGACTCTCCAAACGTAGTAATGCGAAAAAGATGGCCGAAGGTATTGCCCATGGGTATGATTCTGTGAAAACGAAGACCGGGAAACGAAGCCCAAAAGACCGGCTGGGCCTTTCAGGATAGGGGCAATTTTAACACCTTCACGCCTAGCCCTCATGGAACCCACCCCCACCCCCTCCCTGGAGGGGCAGTTCATCTGGCTCTTAGGATTCCCTATTCCCTATTCCCTATTCCCCATTCCCCATTCCCTAAAATTCTTATCTTGCAACAACCTTTTCCCCAGGATCCCCAGGGGTTTTCCACAGATTTTCGGGGAGTTTTCCACAGACTGGGGGGAGTTTTCCACAGGCTGATACGCTAGAAAGCACCTTTCAGCCTATTCTGGGGATTATCAGAAAGCTCTTAAAAAGATGAGAAATTAGCTTATTTTTATGAATTTATGTAAAGAGATCGAGGAAAGGCTGTAAAACCCAAAAGACGGACATAATGCCCGCTCGATCGCTAAAATCTTGAAAATTATCCCTGTTTCCAGAGTTAACACTTCCTTACAAATTGTTTTATTAGCAAACTAATTTTCCGACTCCTCACATTGACAATCTGTTCTCGACTCTGCACAATAGTTCGACCGTCGTTCATTACATTCCCAAATAAAAGCTATTCGCACACCACGCCTTGCTGCCCAACATTTCCACTGGCCTTTGATGCAATAACCGTCCGTATTTGCAAGTACGGGCCACAGGCAAATTTTGTTTTAAGTGTCTGATGGCGATCGTTTCGATCGGCTCTGAATTTTGTTCAGGGTAAGTTTTTGCTGTCTATGGGGCAACTCATTCCAGTCCATCCTGAGACCCCTGCCCGCTGCGGTTGCACTACTGCTAATTTCCCGTCCCTTCCCGTTCAGTCTATTACGCCAATTCTAGGAGACAGACCATGAGAGCTATGGTAAACATTTTGACCGAGATCCCCGAAGAACTTTGTGAATCCCTCAAGTCCTATTTAGAAACCCATCCCGAATGGGATCAAGACCGTGTATTTGCGGCGGCTCTATCTTTGTTTCTGTTACAAAATGGCGAGAACGATCGTCGTGCGGCAAAGGTCTATTTAGATACCTTGTTCCATAAACAGCCTGCTTAGGAGCAACGCCTCTCAACACACGCCAGCTAACACTAATCCATACTATAAAAAGCACTACAGAAAGCAGGGATCTGGGACTATTAACCCAATCCCTGTTTTTTTAAGGTTTCTAGGGGAATTGGCCCCTGAAGAACGCTCCAGGGAAGAATCTGATCTTGATCCCAGGTTTCATGGACGTAGTACTCTAAGGGAGGAATTTGACCCTTTAGGGCTTTGAACGCTCGCCGATAACTGCCTAGGGAGTCTCCATAATTTCTAACTGTTTCTAACAGTAATCCTAAGCGTCGATCGCCTCTGGACATGAGGGCTTGAATCACAGACCAGTTATAACTTTCGGGGCGAAAGTCGATGCCTTGGGATCGAAGTTTTTTCTGTAATAACTGTAGCCGTTTTTCGCTCTTGGGGTTAACGCCATACCATTGAAAAGGAGTATGAGCTTTGGGTACAAAGGTACTGCATCCCAGGGTTAACCGCAGTGGAGGAGCCGCTTTTTTCAGGGTCGTCATCAGGGCGATCGTGGCTTCGATGTCTGCTTCCGTTTCCGTGGGAATACCCACCATGCCATAGAGTTTTAAGCCCTGTAAGCCCCCTGCTTGGGCATTGTGAACCGCTTGTAAAATCGCTTCGGTTTCTAATTTTTTATTAATCACTTCCCGCAACCGTTCTGAACCACTTTCCACAGCGATCGTGAGGGACTGGGTACCGTGTTGAGCGAGGGCAGTGGCGAGGGTTGGGGTGACGGTGTTGGTGCGGACGGAGGCAATGCTGAGGCGAACGTGGGCGTATTGGGGTTGGAGCAGATGGTTTAAAAGGCGGTCAAATTCCGGGTGTTGGGTGACGGAAGCCCCTAAAAGCCCCAGACGATCGGTGACCTGTAGACCTCGATCGATGGCGGGTAGGAGAGATGCTTCTAAGCTGGCGGTGCGAAAGGGAAGGGTGAGGTAACTGGCTAAACAGAACCGACACATTTCCGGGCAACTCCGCACCACTTCCACCATGAAAATATTTTCCCAAGCCGCACGGGGAGTCACGATCGCGGAGGTGGAGAGGGTATTACCCCGATAGGTCTGTTTCGTAACCCGTTCAGGAATCTGGTCATCTAGGGGCTGAATCGAAGCGATCGGCCCTTGGGGGGTGGTGTAGGTCACGGCGTACAGTTGGGGCACATAGATGCCGGGTACTTGGGCCAAACCCCGTAGTTTTTGCGATCGGGACGCACCCCGTAGGGATTGATAGGCCTCGATCAGGGCATCCAGGAGAATTTCCCCATCCCCCACCAGAATCAGATCAAAAAAGTCCGCAAAAGGCTCCGGGTTAGCCGTCAACACCGGCCCTCCCCCAAACACAAGGGGATCCGCCTCTGTGCGATCCTGGCTACGCAGGGGAATTTTGAGAAAATCTAAGAGATCAAAGACATTGCCATAGTCCAACTCCCAAGACAGGGAAAACCCCACCAACTCTGGCTGTCGGGGTAAGGTTTCCGCCGCATCCGTAAACAACCGGCTCACCGCCACATCCGATCGTTGGGCAAAGGTCGCCCAGACCATCTGATACCCCAGGCTAGTGATCCCCACGGCATAGGTATTGGGAAAGCCAAAAATGAGAGGCACCGCATCATCCGCCGGAGATACGGGGGTAATGAGGTGCTGTTCTTCCCCGAAGGTGTCAAAAACTGGATCCGTCACTCTGAATCAGTCACTATCCCATCTTAAATTAGTCGTCGTCCCCGTAAAGGGAGCAGGAGTTGAAGACGAAAGCACTGCTACAAAAGGAATCGTTAAGGTTAAAACCGCAATACAAACCCCAATTAATTCTAAAAAACGGCTAGACGGGAAGGGGTCAATATTTTGACTAGACGGGGCACTAGAGTCCATATAGATAGAGTCGAAAGACCATGAATGGTAATAGAGGAATTCTAACAACTGTGTGCCAGAACAATGGTGTGGTAACTCACACTTTGAAAAACTTTATGAATGCTTTAACAAGCTTCAACCTAACTCAAAACGGGATAGAGCATAAAGCGGGACAGTTACAATACAGTTCTCTCCAGTCAAAATAGCTGGAATGCCCATCAATTTAGGCTTAGGTGGTTAGACCCTGAAACCCTTGTGGTTCAGAATGTCCCGCCTTAAATTGATACCCCTCAAAACTCATCCCTCAAAACTCAACACTCCTAAACTTCCGGCGTTTGTTGATGCCAGGTCGTGCTTTGCTCGTAGGCGTAGGCCACTTGCAAAATCTGGGCTTCCCCTAGGGCGCGGCCAATCAGTTGTAACCCGATGGGCAACCCCTCGGCGGAGAAGCCACCGGGCAGACTAATCCCCGGTAAGCCCGCCAAGTTCAGGGGAACAGTCATCAAGTCGCCGAGGTACATACTCAGGGGATCGTCTACCTTGGAGCCGGTCTGAAAGGCGGTGGTGGGGGCGGTGGGGCACATCAGCACATCCACCTGTTGTAAAGCCGCTTCAAAGTCTTGCTTAATCAGGGTTCTCACCTTTTGCGCTTTCAGGTAATAGGCATCGTAATAGCCCGCAGACAGGGTATAGGTGCCAATCATAATCCGGCGCTTCACTTCATCCCCAAAGCCTTTGGCCCGGGTGCTGGTGTACAGATCTAAAATATTATCGGCACTTTCCCGAAAACCGTACTTCACCCCGTCATAGCGGGCCAGGTTGGCGGAGGCTTCCGAGGGAGCGATGATGTAGTAGGTGGGTAAGGCGTAGGGAAAGCGAGGACAGGAGACCGTTTGGACGATCGCTCCGAGGGATTGCAAATGGGCGGCGGCGGCTTCGATGGCAGCGGCCACGGCGGGGGCTAGGCCTTCCCCTAGGGTTTCTTGAATCAGACCAATTTTAACCCCCTGGAGGTCAAGGGTTAGGGCTTGGCTATAGTCGGGAATGGGCACCGCTAAACTGGTGGAATCCTTGGGATCGTGACCCGCTAAAGCCTGAAAGACGATCGCTGCATCTTCCACACTGGGAGCGATCGTACCAATTTGATCTAAAGAAGAAGCATAGGCCACCAACCCGTAACGGGAGATTAAGCCATAGGTGGGTTTAATGCCCACTACCCCACAAAAAGAAGCGGGTTGACGAATGGAGCCCCCCGTATCGGAACCAATGGCAAAGGTACATTCCCCAGCGGCCACAGCAGCAGCGGATCCCCCAGAAGATCCCCCCGGCACATAGTCCAAGTTCCAGGGGTTCGCCGTGGGATGAAAACCAGAGTTTTCCGTGGAACTGCCCATACCAAACTCATCTAAATTGGTTTTACCCACCAGAATGGAGCCTGCTGCCGCCAACCGGGAAACGATCGTCGCATCGTAGGGAGGAATAAAGCCCTCCAAAATCCGGGAGCCGCAGGTGGTGGGAATACCCTGGGTACAAATATTATCCTTAATACCTACAGGAATCCCCGCGAGGAGTCCAATGGGTTCCCCCGCCGCAATTTGGGCATCCACCTGAGCCGCCTGAGCCAAAGCCTTTTCAGCAGTTACAGCCAAAAAACTATGGAGCTTCGGTTCTAAGGCAGCAATACGATCGAGGGTTTCCTGAGCCAATTCCGTTGCCGATCGGGTCTTGGAAACCAATTGTTCGTGTAGGGTGCGGATGGATGCCATGGTGTGGACTTCTCTATCAACTGAGATCAATGAAGACTGTTCAAGGAGGCTGTAATCAGACTCAAGGATTAGAATACCGTTCTGTGGTGAAAGTGGAAACGGCAATCTTGGGACGAACCAAAGAGATAAACCTGAGTGATCTTGAGGATAGCGGGGGACTCCGTTAGTGGGGTTAGAGACTAGTGGACTTCGACGAAGAACAAACCAGGGATCAACACCAAGCAGATCCCCGGTTTCCGTCAGTGGGTTTAGAGATTAGGATCGTGAATTAAATAAACTGGAAAGTTTAGGATTAAACCACAGAGACACAGAGAACACAGAGGAATTCCTTACGATCGCTATTCCCTATTCCCTATTCCCTATCCCCTAAACCAACGATTCCGCCTTAATTTTACCCATGGCCGGATGATAGGTCTGAATCGCTTTCATGTACTGGGCCCGCTCAAATTCACTGGGGTTACCACAGTTGATTTGGCTCATGCTGCCTTGGAGTTGGCCGAGAGAGTGATACTCATGTTCCTCTAGCCAATCAATGAGATCCGCTTCGATGGAAGACAGGTGTTCAATGCCGTGGCGCAGTAACACACTGGCCATCAGGGTCACCTTGGCCCCTGCCATCATCATTTGAATCACATCCGTAGCTTTGTGAACCCCACTGGTGGCCGCCAGATCCGCGTGAATGCGACCGTAGAGAATGGCAATCCAGCGCAGGGGAAGGCGCAAATCTTGGGGGGTACTGAGCAAGACATGGGGGCGAACTTCCAGTTCTTCCACGTCAATTTCCGGCTGATAAAAGCGGTTAAACAGCACTAGCCCATTCGCTCCCGCTTCCGTGAGTCGTTTGGCCATGTTGGCGGTGTTGCTGAAATAGGGGCTGAGTTTAACCGCCACAGGAATGCTGACCGCAGAGCGCACGGCAGCCAGTACATCGATGTAGCCCTGCTCGATCGCTGCGCCGGGGGTGTCTAAATTTGTGGGGATGTTGTAGATATTGAGTTCCAGGGCATCCGCGCCTGCTTGCTCCATATCCCGCGCATATTGCGTCCAGCCTCCAGTGGTAAAGCCGTTTAAGCTGGCAATAATGGGAATTTGAACCTGATCCTTGGCTCGGCGGATGTGATTGAGATAGGCTTCCGTACCCACATGAAAAATGTCCGGCTCAGGGAAATAGGTGAGGGCTTCCGCAAAGCTATCCGTGCCATATTCCAGGTGGTGATGCATTTCCAGACGCTCTCCCCGGATTTGTTCCTCAAAAAGGGAGTGCAAGACCACCGCTGCCGCCCCTGCATCTTCCATTCGTTTGATATTATCCAGGTTTTCGCTGAGGGGAGCCGCCGCACTGACCACCAGGGGAGACTTGAGATTGAGTCCTAGATAGGTTGTTGTTAGATCCATACGTTCTTGCACGACCTCTTGAATAGATTCTTTGTCGATCGTTACGCCTAGAACGGACAATTTGCCAAATTTCACCGTTGATCTTCAGAATTGAGCTTCCAGTTTCCCGTGGCCAGGACTCCCTACTCCCTAACCCCTCCCCGATCGTGCTGGTGAATGCGGGGATGCAAAAGCCTTTCTAGCCGTTTTCCGCCTTGGATGTGTTGCTCTACAATGGCCGGTACATCTTCT
>DALYGI010000148.1:0-9288 GCA_031971595.1 Prochlorotrichaceae cyanobacterium CTOTU29312 | reverse complement strand
GAGTTTTGAGTTTTGAGTTTTGAGTTTTGAGTTTTGAGTTTTGAGTTTTGAGTTTAAGACTTAGGATAAGGTTCTCTGTTTTTAGCGGGGGAGTGGGGCGATCGTTGCTCTTTTCTTCTGGATTAAGTGGGTCAATCTCAAAATCAAAATCAGAAACAGAAACGATCGCAACCTAAAACCTATCCCCTAACTCAAAACTCAACACTCAACACTCAAAACTATCCCCTGTCCCCTATCCCCTAACTCAAAACTATTCCCTATAACCTGTTCCCTATTCCCTAACTCAAAACTCAAACCTAAAAACTCAAAACTATCCCCATGTATCCCCCCGTTGATCCCATTTTGTTTGAACTTGGCCCCTTGTCCCTGCGTTGGTATGGGCTATTGATGGTGACTGCTATTTTCGTGGGAGCAACGATCGCTAGTCAGGAGGTGGAGCGGCGGCGTCAGGATGGCAATGATCTGTGGGATATGTTGGTTTGGGTGTTAATTCCGGCTTTAATTGGGGCGCGGCTTTATTATGTTTTTATTCAGTCGCCCCGCAATGATTTTGGAATTGGCTATTATTTGACCCATCCCCTCAGTATTTTTCAGATTTGGAGTGGCGGGATTCATATTTTTGGGGCGTTTCTGTTTGGTGGGATTGCTATCTGGCTCTATGCCAAAATTCGTAAATTACCTCTCTTAACTTTTCTGGATGGGGTTTCCTTAGGGCTTCCCCTCGCCCAAGCGATCGGACGGTGGGGGAATTTTATTAATCAGGAATTATACGGGCCGCCTACAACGTTACCCTGGGGATTACGCATTGATTCACTTCATCGCATTCCGCCCTATAACAACCTCAGTTTGTATCCTGAATCCGTGCGGTTTCATCCCCTTTTCCTCTATGAATCCCTCTGGAACTTTTTAGGCTTCTGTCTTATTTTTTGGATTTCTCGCCGCTTTTTCTCCCAGTTAAAACCTGGGGATTTAACCTTACTGTATTTAATTTGGTATCCTTTAGGGCGCTTTTTCCTGGAATTTCTCCGCACCGATTCCTGGTTTTTTGCCGGTACGCCCTTTAACGTGGTTCACATTTTATCTGCACTGAGCATTGCCCTAGCGATCGGTATTCTCTGGGTTCGCCATGCTTCAACCAGCCCTAAGACCGCATCTAAAGGGTAAGAGGAGGGAAATATCCCCCCTTCTTTTCCCTTTTTTCTTCCCTCTTTTTTCTTGCCTCTTCCTAAAGTCTCCGCCAGCGACGGCCTTCTCGGTTCAGCAGGAGTTCCGCCTCTGCGGGTTCCCAGGTGCCTGCTTCATAAAGGGGAATTGCACCGGGATCGGTGGGGGCATCCCACACCTCTAAGACTGGGGTAAGCACTCGCCAGGAGGCTTCCACTTCGTCCGCACGGGTAAAGAGGGTTTGATCCCCTAGCATACAATCCACCAACAAACGGCTATAGGCTTCCTGGCTGGGTTGCCCAAAGGCCGCATCATAGCGGAAGTCCATTTCTACGGTGCGAGTCCGCAGGGAGGAACCGGGAGTTTTCACTTCAAAGCGCATGGCAATGCCTTCGTTGGGCTGAATCCGTAGGGCCAGAATATTGGGATTGGCTTCCTTGGTGGCGGAGGGGAACATCAGGTGGGGTACTTCCCGGAACTGAATGGCAATTTCCGTCACTTTTTTGGGCATTCGTTTGCCGGTGCGGAGGTAAAAGGGTACCCCCTGCCAGCGCCAATTATTAATGCTGAGTTTGAGGGCGGCGTAGGTGGGGGTCGTGGAGGTGGGGGAAGCTCCTTCTTCTTCCCGGTAGCCAGGGACGGGTTTGCCCTTCATCCAGCCAGCGGTGTATTGCCCCCGAATGGCGCAGGCATCTAGGTTATCCAAGTCCGCCAGTTGGGTGGCTTCAATGACCTTTACTTTTTCGTTGCGAATGCTGTCCGCATCGAGGGAGTTGGGGGGCTCCATGGCGGTTAAACAAAAGAGTTGCATCAGGTGGTTTTGCACCATGTCCCGCAGAGCCCCGGAGGTTTCATAGTAGCCCGCCCGACCTTCTAACCCTACGGATTCCGCCACGGTAATTTGCACATGATCCACAAATTGCCGGTTCCAGAGGGGTTCAAAAATGGCATTGGCAAAGCGGAAGACCAAGAGGTTTTGCACCGTTTCTTTGCCTAGATAGTGGTCAATGCGATAAATTTGTTCCTCCGCACACACACTCTGCACCACGCGGTTTAATACCTGAGCGGAGGCTAAATCTCGGCCAAAGGGTTTTTCGATCACCAGGCGGGTTTTGCGGGGATCCTTGAGCATTCCTGCGTTCCCCAGTTGCTGGGCCGCTTCCCCAAAAAAGCGGGGAGCGACGGATAGATAAAAGGTACGATTGCCACGGGTTCCCCGTTTTTCGTCTAACTCACTGAGCAGGGTTTTGAGTTGTTGATAGCTGTCGGGGTTGTCAATATCTCCGGCACAGTAATAAATGCCCTGGGCAAAGGTTTTCCAGACCTCTTCCGACTGTAAGCCCCCCCCAAATTCTTCCACCCCCTCCCGTAAATGTTCCCGGAAGAATTCATGCTCCCACGATCGTCTCGCCACCCCTACGATCGTTAATTCTGGGGGTAAACGGCGATCGAGGTGCATTTGATACAATGCGGGCACCAATTTACGTTGGGTCAGATCCCCAGACGCACCAAAAATAATCAGGATCTGAGGCTCAGGAATACGCTCCTGCCGCAGACCGACCCGCAGAGGATTTTCCAGGAAAGTCGTCATGAGTATTAACGAAGATGAAGGGAACAATAAGAATCTAAGACCAGGTGGCCTGACCTAGTTTCTTTAGTTAATCATTAGTTCTCTGGGAGTCTGACAGACTACGGTATTCTTTAAGATGTAAACCCCAGCCACCAGGATAGGGGCTAGCACAAGGGCAAAAGGGGTAACGGATGGTTTGGGGGTGATTTGGGGATGGTTTGGGGAGACACCGTTCCCTTGCCGATTTCCCTTGACAACCATAAGCCAGTCTATCTTCTGCGGTACTTCAATGCTGTATTGCGATCGTTTTCAAATTCAAACGATACTGGATCAATCCCATCTCACCTATCCTCAAGAATGTTGTGGGCTACTGCTGGGGGAAAAAAGAGGTAACGATCGCTTTTGTCATAAAGTGTGGCCCACGGTTAATCGGTGGACTCCAGAGATTGCCCAAGCGTTTAATTTAGAACCGTTGGCCACAGCAAGTCAGCATTGCCCTGCCGATCGCTACTGGATTGATCCTCAAGATCTCTTGGCGGCTCAAAAATGGGGACGAGACCAGAATCAGACGATTATTGGCATTTATCACTCCCATCCTAATCATCCGGCGGTGCCCTCAGAGCACGATCGCCGCTGGGCCTGGCCGAGCTATGCGTATTTGATTATTTCCATTGTCCATGATCAACTCCTAGACTATCGGTGCTGGATCTTAAATGAGAATCAACAGTTTGAAGCGGAAGATCTACTGATTCCTGCCCAGTAAATTCTAGACAGTAGAAAACTAAAAATCGATCTATACTTCTATACGACTGTCCATTTCGCCTCTGCAATTCCCTAGGCGCTCAATAAGGATTTTCCCCAAGGAATTTATGGTAACGTCCCAGCAAATCATTGGCACGGTGAAAGGCCCTGGTAAGGAAGGCAACCAATATGTGTTAATTACGGCGGATAACCGTCAGGTTAAAATTGGTGAATTTGTTTACTACACTTGGATTCAATCCACCTTTAATGGCTCTGGTAATGGCTCTGCCCCCAAGGAACGGAAAATCCTTGGTAAAATTTCCGATCGTTCTCTCATTGATCACCTGCCCGATCGCTTATTTGCGGATACGGAAACCAGCCCAGAATTGATTGTGGCCTTGGTGGGCTTTACCTACGAAAATCCTGAACTCTATGAAGTGACGGTGGATGTGGTGGGCTATTTCCAGTCTGGAATGGGGTTTGTGAACCCCCGCCAAGCCCCCGACCCAGGCGCGAAGGTCTACCTGGCGGATGATGTCATGTTGCAGGAAATCCTCAATAAAAAAATAGCAGGAGCGATCGGCTCTGCCCATGTGGGGGCCTTGCTCTTGCGAGAACAGAATGCGGTGCCGATCGTGTTGGATGTGAAGGAACTGGTGAGTACCCACATGGCCATTTTGGCGGGAACGGGTTCGGGAAAGTCTTACACAGCGGGGGTCTTAATTGAAGAACTGATGCGTCCCTACAACCGGGCCGCCGTCCTGATTTTTGATCCCCACGGAGAATATGGCACCCTCACGGATTTACGGGGCAATCCCCATTTTCAAGGGGAAGATGGCTACAGCCCCCAGGTGAAATTGCTGACCCCGGAGGAGATTCGGATTCGGATTTCTTCCCTGGATTACCACGACATTTTGACGGTGTTACCCGCCATGAGCGATCGTCAACAGGCCATTCTTAACAAAGCCTTTGCCAGTATTCGTAAACATATCCGAGGGGAAAACCGCTGGGATATTGAAGACCTCATTGCCGCCGTTCACCAAGCGGACACCTCCATCGACGACGAAGGGAACGAAACCAAAGGCAGTTCAGCGGATGCCCTGGAATGGAAACTGGAAAAATTAAAACGATCGCCCTATTTCCATCGTCTAGAGCACCTTTCCCCCCCGGATCTCTTTCAGCCCGGCCAGGTCACGGTTTTGCAAATGAACGAAATTAGCCAGGAAGAGCAACAGGTGATCTGTGCGGCGGTGTTGCGTCAGGCGTACCATGCCCGGATGTCTACCGATAAGGGCTTAATTGAGCAAGGGGAAGAGAATTATCTCCCCTATCCGGTCTTTATTTTATTGGAAGAAGCCCATCGCTTTGCCCCCGCCCACGAGCCCGCCCAGTGTAAACAGGTGCTACGCACCATTCTCAGCGAAGGGCGCAAGTTTGGCTTAGGGGTAGGGCTGATTACCCAGCGGCCCGGCAAGCTCGACTCCGATGTGTTGTCCCAGTGCATGAGTCAATTTTTAATGCGGATTGTGAACCCTGTGGATCAGGAAAGCCTCAAGCATGGAGTGGAAGCGGCGGGCCGGGATTTGCTCAAGGAATTACCGTCCTTAACCAAGGGTCAGGTCATTCTCTCCGGGGCCTGTGTCAACACCCCCGTCCTCTGTCAGGTGCGCCAGCGGCTGACCCCCCACGGCGGCAACACCCTCGACGCACCCGCCCTCTGGCAACAGCACTTTACCCCCCAGCAGCAACAATCCCGACAAATTGCCGCCGCCCATATAGCCCCACGGGAGCGGGCAGTACGGGTCAAGGGACGGAGCATTGACTAATTTCCATCTCTTTAAGTGCTACATATTGCCACTTCAGGGGGCAGGATTCGACAACGGTGGTCTGTGCCGCAAAAGGGTTGGGGTTTCTGAATTCCAAAGCCTTGGGCATATTCTATTCCCAATCCATTCAGGAGCGATAGCAGTTTCGGATCTTCAATGCCCTCAACGATCGTTTGTAAGCCGATGGAGTGACCCACCTGATGGATGGCTTTAATAATGCTAAGATTAAGAGAATCAGGGGTTAAATCCTGAGCAAACATTGCATCTACTTTAATAAAATCTACGGCAAAATGTTTTAAGTAAGTAAAGGAAGACATCCCACTCCCAAAGTCATCGAGGGCGAAAGAACAACCCAGATTTCGTAAATAGTGAATCAACTGGGAGGCCTGATGAAAATTAGTAATAGCAACGGTTTCCGTAATTTCAAAACAGAGTAAGGACGGGGAGACGTTAAACCTTTCCAGTTGAGACTGCACAAAGAGGGGAAATTCCTCATCCTTCAACGTTTCTCCCGATAGATTAATCATATAGAGAGGACAGACACATTCCTTATTTTGAGCCACGTAGGATAGTAAGGATTGGACAACCCAGCGATCGATTTGGTGCATGAGTTTGTATCGCTCAGCCGCTAGAATGAAAGGGGAAGGGGGCAAAATTTCCCCTTTTTCATCTTTAAACCGTAACAGAACTTCACAGGCTGCAACGGAACATTTTTCGACCCGAATTGTCCCCTCCGAGGGGTCTAGATCTTCATGGTTTAAGCAAATTAATGGCTGAAAATATAAACAGAGTCGATCGTCATCGATCGCCTGTTGGAGTTTGGCTAAGGAATTAATCGTCATCCGTTCGTTTAAAAGTTCCTTATCATCATCTTGATACACATAAACTCGATTTTTGCCCTTATTCTTAGCCACATAACAGGCATTATCTGCGGATCTCAAAACGTCCTTTAAGTCCGCAGAGGGATCGTTGATGACCATTACCCCAATACTGGCACCAATGCGAAAAACCTGTTTATCCCAGGTAAAGCGTAAATCTTCTAGGCTTTGGCGCAGTAAATTTGCCAGTTTTAGCCCAACCTCTAGGTTACAGTTATATAACAAAATCGCAAACTCATCTCCCCCTAATCGCCCCACCACATCTGTTTTTCGCACATGATTTCGCATTAAATTAGAAACTTCTTTAAGTAATTCATCCCCGGCAATATCTCCACAGGTATCATTAATAATTTTAAATCGATCGAGGTCTAAATAACAAAGAATAAGTAGGCCAGGCTAAATAAGGGGATCTATCAATGACGGCAGAATAGGGCTTTCAGCCGATTTAAAGCGCCCATTACTTTGTCTGATCTACTTATGAGTTCCTTTACGGCTTAGATTTAAATCTGAAATAGCGGATTGTAAATGCTGCTCAAAGGCGCGGCGATTAATTAAATGGGTGAGGGGATCGTGGGAGGCTTGCCAAGTGAGGTGATGATTGAGGATTTCGATCTTTTGGGATTGTTGCGCGAGTTCTTCTTTTTGGACGGAGAGAATTTGAGATTGTCCCAGTAGTAAGGTTTGAAAGTCTAGAACGCTCCACTCTCCGGTTATACTGCGGACAACGATCGGCTCATAAATTTGGCATGACGATCGTTGGAGGGCTAGTTGGGCCGCAACATCAATGCGCTCAGTTTCCGATAAAATTAAAGGCTGCTCCATGGCGGCAATGGACAAAAACACACCAATGGGTCGCTTTAGAAATAGCTCCAGACCGTAGGGCTGACTCAGACGCTCTAAAAAAGTCCGTCTTGAAATTAAAGCCAGGAGGTGAGAATCATTGAGTACCAGCACCCCTGGCAGATGGATTTGTTGCTTAAATTCGCTGGCCAGAACCGACCCGATCGTTTTGGGATCGACACAGTAAGAAGATCGGGCTAAATCTTTGAGGGTAGACCCGGAGGTGAGAGCCATTAAATCAAGACCGTGGGAATAGAGGGCATGAAATTCCCTGGTGGGAGGGTCTGGCGATGCCTCCTGACCAGTTCCTAAACTAGAATCATGATCTTGGATAGGTTTATTCATGATTGGTGTCGTTGTGTCTAGATGGTTCATGCTAACAACCAAGGCAATCTATCCCTTCCTATTTTCTTCTGATCGCTCCTATTTTTTTAAGTGTATAAGGAAAAGGTTATGAAAAGGTTATTGCTGTATCCTCTCGGAGATATAAATGGGTCTTGGGATCAGGAAAAAAACGGGCTTGATTGTCGTTACTGATCGGTAATCTCGTCGGTACTCATCTCAAAGAATGAGGAAGAAATGAGGGAAATTACCAGAAATTACCACCGGCAAATCTAAAGAATAGAATAGGTAGCAACGATCGCCACGGGAAAACTAATCGTAGCGACTTGTCACCACCCTTACAATCGAGACCATTAAAGTTCTCAATCTATCTTCAGAAAGGAGTTACTTTTAGGTTGGCAAAATAGGCACGGGTTCCCACATCTACCCACAAACCGATCGTTCCCTGGGCTTCACTCCCCAGTTTTAGGTCATTGACCAGGAGGGCAGGCTGTTCAGCCCCATTCACATACAACCGGGCTTGATCCCCGGCCACCACAATTTTTAAGGAGATCCATTCTCCCATGGCCATATCTGCGTAAGATTCGTACACCCCAGGGGCTTCTTCCCGTAACCGCGCAAAGTTGTAACCCGGATAGGAAAAATATTGCAGGGTATGGTTCCGATTTAACTGGTTCTGAGAGCGGGCATTGACTGGGCGTAGATAGAAAGATTCAAATTGCTCGCCTTGGGGCTGAACCCGAAACCCAATCCCCACAAATCCCTTGGCCAGTTCCGGGGCATCTTCCTGAAGGGTCGAGGCCACATCCACCTCAATCACTCCGTTCTGAAACTCAAAGCCTGGAATTATAACAAGGGTATTCCGATCGCCCCCGGTGACCCCTGGCTGAAGTTCCACCTGAAGGGCCTCCCGATCCAAATACACCGTGGGGGTTACGGATACATCCAAGGCTTGATAGGTGGAGAGATGGGCGGGAATGGTTAGGGGATAATTAAGGGGGGTGGGCACCTCAGCAAAGGCAGGATTAACCCGGAAATGCCCCATCACGATCGCTAAAATTAAGACCGCTACAGATCGCCATAGATGCTTCATATTCAATCTCCTGGGTAGGGTAAAGTTTTAGGGTAACCTTAGGGCAACCGTTTAGCTATACCTCAGAAAACCTACCAGGCTTTAGGGTCGCCCTAGGTTGTTCGGTCAAGACATAGTGATATACCACTCATAAGGATAATCACCTATGGTCACGAAACGAACTAAAAAAATGCGGATGGCGAGACTTGAACTCGCATGGCGTAAGCCACACGCCCCTCAAACGTGCGTGTCTACCAGTTCCACCACATCCGCAGGCTAAGGCTGGCGGATCTTGCCCTAGCCCCCTAGACTAACCACTGTAGGATCCTAAAAAACAGAACGGATGAGGGTACCCGTCGTTACTTTTCTAGGAAGGGTGGGATTTAGTCAAGGCTGAGGGTATTTCCATTCAGCGCTAAGACATTATAGCGAAGTTTACCCAGTTTGGGAAATTTAGTTTAACTTTTGTATTGAGTTTAGCCCCCAGCACGGATCCCAGGTTTCACCGTTTCACCGTTCTGATTCCCCTGACTGCACTCAATTAACTGCACCACTGTCAACTATCCACTGCACCACTCACCACTCACCACTGCACCACTCACCACTGCACAACTGTACCTATGCTGCATTCCGCCGAAACTCCCGACGCACCCCATCTGGTTGCGGTAGCCCTGCTCTATCAAAACGATCGCTTCCTCATGCAGCTACGAGATAATATTCCCACCATTATCTACCCGGATCATTGGGCTTTTTTTGGGGGACACATTGAGCCAGGGGAAACCCCAGAAATAGGGGTGTTGCGGGAATTGGCGGAGGAAATTGGCTATCAGCCCCCTCACCTGGATTTTTTTAGAA
>DALYGI010000147.1:5748-9446 GCA_031971595.1 Prochlorotrichaceae cyanobacterium CTOTU29312 | reverse complement strand
CCCTGTCCACCAACACATCCGTGGTAACCACCAACTCAGAGCCCGCCGTGGCCAACAGGGATTCTAGACCCAACACCGCCCCATCATCCCCCATCAGGTCGGGGAGGCAAAACCCTTGCAGCCGTTTCAGAATCTCCTGCTCTCCATAATCTGCGATCGTGCCGTTCATCCCATACCTATCCAGGATTCCCCATGATTATTGAGCATCTTACCTTTGAAGTCCCCCCAGAGCATCAAGCCACCTTCCTTCACTGGGACGATCGCCTTTGGACTCGCCTTCTGGCGCAACAGCCGGGCTACCAAGGCAAGGAAATCTGGCGGGATCCGCAGATCCCCCAACGGTTACACCTGATGATTCGCTGGGAAACCTGGGAACACTGGCAAACCCTTGCCCCAGATCTGCTGGCAGCCACAGAACAGCAGTTTCAAGCGGCCCTCCACGCCGCCCACTGTTCCTATCACTTCCTGGGATGCCAAGGGCTAGAAACCGTAGCCAGCCCCCCTACCCCAGAAGCACAGTCATTGTTACAATAGTTTACAAAGAAGTTTATAAGATCTGAGCAAACTTCTGAGCAAACCCTAGTGTTTGGGATCCGTCTATGTATCAGTCCTCTCGGTACCCGTCCTCTCGTCCTAGCGCCGAAGGCAATCCGGTTTCTGTGGAACCCCGCCCCTCCGCCCCATCTGGGCTGGTGCCCCGTTCCCAAATGCCAGAATTTTATGAGCCTCAGATCATTAATCTCCACGCGATCCACGCTAGCCAGAAATCGGTTCACCATGTCGTCCATGTGTACGATCCCCAGGTCATTGACGATCGGTACCGCAATCGGTTTTGGCTCGTTTGGAAACGCATCTTAAATATTTTTCTACCCCTCTTTTTGTTCTTTGGGGGAACCTGGTGGGACAAAAAAACGGGTAACACCAGTGCTAAACAGGAAGAAAAACGGGCGATTCAGCTTCGGGAAACTTTAACTCAATTGGGGCCTGCGTTTATTAAAGTCGGGCAAGCTCTATCCACCCGGCCTGATTTATTGTCGGCTCTCTATCTGCAAGAAATGACAAAATTGCAGGATCAATTGCCCCCCTTTGCCAATAGCATTGCCCATCACCTCATCGAGCGGGAATTGGGGGCACCTCCAGAGGAGTTATACGCAGAATTTAGTGAGCATCCCGTGGCAGCGGCCTCCCTGGGTCAGGTGTACAAAGCTCGGTTAAAAACGGGCGAAGTGGTGGCGGTTAAGGTTCAGCGTCCCGGTTTAGAAGAGCAAATTACCCTGGATCTGTATATCCTTAGAAAATTAGCCCAATGGGTAATGACCAATACCAAAGTGGTTCGCAGTGATCTGGTGGCCATTATGGATGAGTTTGGTAGCCGGATTTTTGATGAAATGGATTATACCCAGGAGGGTAAAAACGCGGAACGCTTTGCGGAATTATATGGTCATTTCCCTGATATTTATGTTCCTGAAATTTATTGGGATTATACCAGCCGCCATGTGTTGACCATGAGTTGGGTTGCAGGGACAAAGTTAACCAAAATTGACGAAATTCAAGCTCAAGGCATTGATGTACGCTATTTAATTGAAGTGGGGGTTCAGTGTTCCCTGCGTCAATTATTAGAACATGGCTTTTTCCATGCGGATCCCCATCCAGGGAACCTTTTGGCCACCCCAGGGGGCAAGTTAGCCTATCTGGATTTTGGCATGATGAGCGAGGTTAAAACCTATCAACGCTATGGACTCATTGAGGCGATCGTTCACCTGGTTAACCGAGATTTTGATGGCTTAGCCCAGGATTATATCAAGTTAGAATTTTTAACCCCGGATACGGATTTAACGGAGCTAACTCCAGCCTTGGCGGAGGTGTTTAATAATGCCCTAGGGGCCAGTGTGGCGGAACTGAACTTTAAGAGCATTACGGATCAACTCTCGAACATTATGTACGAGTATCCTTTCCGGGTACCGGCCTATTATGCCTTGATTATTCGATCGTTGGTGACCCTGGAAGGTATTGCGATTAATGTGGATCCGAACTTTAAGGTACTCAGCAAAGCTTATCCCTATGTGGCGAAACGGTTACTAACAGATCAATCCGTGGAGCTACGCACCAGTTTACGGGAACTCCTGTTTAAAGATGGCAGTTTCCGATGGAATCGTCTAGAAAATCTGCTCCGTAATGCCAAACAAAGTGATGATTACGATCTGGATCGGGTCTTAGATCAAACCTTAGATTTTCTCTTTTCAGAACGGGGTGAATTTATCCGCGATCGTTTGGTGGATGAACTGGTGAATGGCATTGATTTAATGGGCCGCAATACCTTACAAACCATTCGCCATGCCCTAGAGGAACGCATTGGTTTACCCCTGACTGCCCCCATCACCATTACCCCAGAAGAACAGGACAGCCTCGATCGGTTCCAACGGATCAGTGAAATTTTAAGAAACAGCCAAGGATTTGATCCCTGGCGAATGCTGCAAACCCTGCCCAAACTGGCCAGCCGTCCCGAACTCCAGTCCATGGGTCAACAGGTCGTGGGGGATCTGGCCCAGAAAGCCATCGCCCGTCTGATCCGATCGTTGCTGGTGCAAGAACTCGAAACGGCATAAGAACGGCAGAAGAGAGCAGAATTTGAGTACAATAAACCCGACCTCGACCGATCGGAGTAGCACCTTCCATTCTCTGATCTCCCCATCTTCTGATCTCCATCCTTTGATCTATGCACCGTCCCTTCCGTCTGCACATTAGTAGTTCCCAGAGCCGCCAGAGCATCAGTATCCAGAGCCGCCAGAGGATCCAGCCCTGGACTCAAGCCCTAGAGCGTGTGGGTCACTCCCTGGGGAGTTTCCTAGGGCTCCTGCTGCTGTCGGGTCAGGTGGCCACGGCCCAGGCTCCTCCAAATAATCCCGCTAATAACCCTAATCCCCCAGCGGTGGGAGTTCCCGACGGGCTGCGGGCGGCTTTACAGGGCTTGGATCAGGCTGCTAGTCAAGAAAACTTGCCCGCCGTGATGCAGTACTACAGCCTAGAGTTTAGGGATGGGGATGGCTTAAACCGGGATGCCTTGGGCAGCCTGTTGTCTGATTTTTGGACACGATACGAAAACCTCTCCTACACAACCGCCCTGGTTTCCGCAACCCAAACCCCAGAGGGCTGGATTTTAGAAACGAAGTTGAGCATTGAAGGTACGGAAGTGTCTGCGGATCGGGTCTTGGATTTGCGGAGTGAGATCCGGGCCCGGCAGATTTGGCAAAATAATCAACTGGTTCGTCAAGAAACCCTGACGGAGCGCAACACCATCACCAGCGGCGACACCCCCCCTACCCTTTCTGTCCGTTTGCCAGAAACCGTGAAGGTGAACGAGCGTTTTAACTTTGATGTGATTATCGAAGAACCGGTCAAAGAAGATCTGGTGCTAGGGGCGATCGTCGATGAACCCATCAACCTCGATCGCTACAAGAACCCAACGATCGCGGATGTTCAGCCCCTGGTATCGGGGGGAATTTTTAAGATTGGCCAAGCGCCCGCCCTACCGGATAATCGCTGGATCTCCGCCGTCGTGATCCGGAAAGGGGGCATGACTTTAGTTACCCAACGCTTACGTATTGTGGCCAATGATCCATAAGAATACGATACTCTAGTCATGTCCTATTTTTGACTGGAGCCTCCGAGTTGATGGGCGTAAAAGTTCCCCTTTTAAC
>DALYGI010000147.1:0-5648 GCA_031971595.1 Prochlorotrichaceae cyanobacterium CTOTU29312 | reverse complement strand
ACGGTTTTTAGCCCCGAAGAATTAGCCGCCGTCACCCAACCCTTCACCGGCTCCGTGTCCTTTGCCCAACTGCTCCAAGCCCGATCCGCCGTCACCCAGCTTTACATTGACCAGGGCTATATTACCTCCGGTGCGTTTTTGCCAGAGCAGACCCTTGAGAATGGCCAGGTAACCATCCAAGTGATTGAATTGAAGGGCGCTTATCGGAAATTAATATCAACGGCTTAGGTCGCCTCAATCCCAAGTATGTGCGCGATCGGGTGCGGTTAGCCGCCGGGGTGCCCGTGAATGTCAATGATTTATTGCAAGGACTGCAACTGGATCCCCACATCGCCAACATCTCCGCAGAACTGTCGGCAGGGGTCAACCCCGGAGAAAGCATTTTAGAACTGGAGTTAGTGCAAGCCCCCAGTTTTAACGCCCAGACGGATCTCAATAACGGGCGGGTGCCCAGTGTGGGTAGTGTGCGTCGTCAAGTTACCCTCCAGGACAATACTCTGTTTGGTCAAGGGGACACCATGCTGGTGCGCTACGGCAACACCGACGGCAGTAATGCGGTAGATGTGGAATACACCTACCCCGTTAACCCCCGCAACGGGACGGTACGCCTCTTATTTAGCCATAGCGACAGCCGCATTATTGAAGAACCCTTTGATGTGCTGGGCATTCGCTCCACGGGGCAAACCTGGGAAATGGCCTATCGTCAGCCGATTTTTCAGACCCCCACTCAGGAATTTGCCACCAGCATCAGCTTCGGCCATCGCTCCACCGCCACCTCCCTCTTTTTACCCAACGACGACGATCGCATTGGCTTTCCCCTGTCCGAAGGAGCCAACGAAGAGGGCAAAACCCGCGTCTCCGTCCTGCGCTTTACCCAGGAGTGGACGAAACGGGGAGCCACTCAGGTGGTGGGGGCCCGCTCCCAATTTAACCTGGGGCTGAACTGGTTTGGAGCCACGGATAACCCCGATAGCCAATTTTTCAGTTGGCAAGGGCAAGCCCAATGGGTTAAGCAGTTAGCCCCGGATACCCTCTTACTGCTGCGCGGCAACCTGCAACTGGCCGATCGTCCCCTCCTCTCGTTGGAGCAGTTTGGCTTAGGGGGTTTTGACAGTATTCGCGGCTATCGTCAAGATCAATTACTGGCAGATAATGGACTCTACGGATCGATCGAGGCTCGGATTCCCATTTTCCGTATTCCTCAAATTAGGAGTGTGGCTCAAATTACGCCCTTTGTGGACTGGGGAACCGCCTGGAACAGTGGCGATCGGGCGGAGCCAGAGGATAAGACTTTGGCCTCGATCGGTTTAGGGTTACGCTGGCAATTTTCCGATTGGGCAACGGCTCGGTTGGAATGGGGGATTCCGTTGATCAACAGTAATTCCTCAAGCAATAGTCTTCAGGAAAGTGGAGTGCTCTTTTCTTTGACCAGCAATGTGTTTAGGTAGGTTTAAGTTTGAGTAAGCGTAAGTAAACTAACTGGATGACTAGCGATTTTCTGACCGATTCCCCCCCGGATCCCGGAGAAAAACCGAGTGCAACTCGACAATTCCGAAGGAAGCGGCTGCCCCATTTTGATGTACCGGGATTGGTTCAGCACATTACCTTTCATTTGGCGGATTCGTTGCCTCGGTCTGCGATCGCCCGAATGCAAGAAGAACTGAACACCATTCCTGAAGCACAACAAGATGTAGCTCGCCGTCAACGGATTCAAGAGTTATTAGATAGCGGTCTGGGTAGTTGTGTATTGGGTCAACCAGCCTGTGCCCAAATTGTGCAAGATTCGTTGCTGTTTGGACAAGGCGATCGTTATCATCTGTTTGCTTGGGTGGTAATGCCTAATCATGTTCATGTCTTAATTGAGCAGATCCCTGGTTGGCCGATGTGGAAAGTTGTTCAATCTTGGAAGCGCCACACCTCCCGACAAATTCACCGCCTGGGAGTGTCGAGTTGCACTCGGCAGAATACCGACTACAAGTCGGCAATCCCGATCCTGGGAGTGTCGAGTTGCACTCGGCAGAATACCGACTACAAGTCGGCAATCCCGGCGATCCTGGAAGGGGCGAGTTGCACTCGACATGATGCCGACTACAAGTCGGCAATCCCGGCAATCCCGGCGATCCCGGAAGGGGCCTTGTGGCAGCGGGATTATTGGGATCGATTCATTCGGAACGATCGTCATTTTCAGGTCGCTAAACACTATATCGAAAATAACCCTGTGGCGGCGAAACTCACGACTTCCCCAGAGGAATGGCCTTGGAGCAGTGCTTCTTTTGTAGCCTAAAGCTTTTTCTCGTGAGCCATAACGACTAAGTTCCTTTTGTCAAGACAGCTTTTCTTAATGTCATGCTGCTAGTTTGTGTTCGTCTTTGTTGTTGCTTCAGTCTTAAAAATTTCAGGGTACAACGTGATCTCAAAAAGCAGATGACTCAGCAAAACAGTATCTAAGCTGCACTTTCTGAGGATTAAGTTCTCACGATGAACCCGTTAAGCCAGCAATAGCCCAACAAGTCTGATCGTCCAAAAATCTGATCAAAGGATATGGAAAGCAAGGGAATTCTCTATATTGCGGTTCAATCGGAAGCGTACCTTCAAGCTGCTGTCGTGAGCGCTTTGAGTATTCGTCTGTTCGATCGCTTTGTTCCGATCACGATCGTTTCAGATTTACCTCTCATTGACTACTTGGGTTTAACCCAATATACCATTTCTGTCCGACGCTTAACGTCCCAGGAAATTGTTCCCCATCCATTTTTTTCCCGCTATCTGAAAACACGGCTGAATTTCTATACTCCCTACGATCGAACTCTTTTTTTAGATGCGGATATTTTAGCCATTGGAGCGATTTCTCAGATTTGGCAGTATTTAGATCAAGCTGATTTTGCGATCGCTAGGGATCGGCTTCCAGAAGTGCAACAATGTGCCCATATTGCTCAGGAAGAGCTTGATTTTAGCCTTTCCCAATTACCGATTCATTTCCCCCATTATAATAGTGGTGTGTTTCTATGGCGAAAAACTGCGGCGAGTGAAACCTTATTTAAGCATTGGCATCAGGAATGGTTACATTTCCAACGCCACGATCAACTCGCCCTAGCCAGAGCGATCGCAAAGACTCCCCTTGCCTTGGAACCCTTACCCCAACAGCAGTACAACATTTCTCCCCGTGATGCTGAACCCTTATTAAAACAAGGAAATTCAGTGTACTTATTGCATTGTTGGGGGGAAAAGGTATCGACAGGGCGGTTTAAGAAATTATGTTTGCGTTTTTGCCCCACTGCGGTGCATCAGGCCGAAGAATTGTGTTGGGATTTCAGAGAGGGAGAAGTTTTCCCGATTCCATCCTCTCCCAGACAAATCCTGCCCATTCATCACGCTTGAGATAATCACGCTTGAGATAAACAGTGGGTTCGCACTGAACAATGCACTCAGGGCTTTTTTAATTTTTTAATGTGGGTTTTAAAAACAGGTAATACAATTGACCATCGCTATTTACCCGTCCTGCCCGCTCTCCAGCGATCGTCCCTGTACCCAAAAAGATGTCTGCCCGTCCTGGCCCTTGAATTGCGCCGCCAGTGTCCTGATTGAGGGCGTAGCGGCTGACGGGTCTGGATTGATAGTCCCCCGAAGCAGTGGCATAGGGGAGTTCTAGGTGCATCAACAGGAGGGCACCGGGGGGCATCAAGGTTTTGTCCGTAGCGATCGATCGCTCTGGTAGTACGGGAACCCCAATGCTGCCGGTGGCCGGTGTACCCGTGGTTTCCTTAAAGAAAATAAACCGATCGTTTTGGGGAAGGTAGCGATCGAGATCTTCGGGATGTTCTCGAAAATAAGCAATCACCTTGGGGAGGGTCAGTTCTTCGGCGCTGAAGTGCCCGTCTTCCACTAACGCCCGGCCAATACTGCGGTAGGGATAATCCGTGCGTCCGTCGTACCCCACCCCCATCCCAGAGCCATCCGTCAGGTGTAGGCGGGCAGAGCCCTGAACCTGGATCAAATAGGCCTCAAGACGATCGGCTAACCACACCAGTTCTAAGCCCCGGAGGGGCCCCTCAGCCCCCTGTAACCCATCGGATCCTTCTAGGGCAAGCCGTGGAGGGTGGGGAGTGGGCCAGGTTTCTAAATCCGGTGGACGGCGATAGAGGGGATAGGGATAGGCCGCACTGGGCTGGCGACTGGCGGCATAGGTGGGTTCAAAATAGGCGGTAAAATGCACCCGACCCTGGCCATCCGTCCCGGCGGAGGGGTAGAAGTCAAACTCGGCTTGAACCTGACGTTGCAGGGCTTGGGGGGATGGAGCCGTCAGCAATAGCTGACGAAATCGCTGCACACTGCGTAACACCCGCTCCCGATCGATCCCCAAAGGGCCTAACTGGGGGGCAAGGGCTTGGTAATCGTCCCGCGCCTTGGCACTGCGGAGGTAGGTCAAACTATGGTTCACCGCCTGCATCAACACAGACCAGTCCCGATCGAAGCCATTTTGACCCCACAATTGCTCATCTACCCCCAGGTCAGCCTTGCCCAGATCAGCCCCGGATTCAGGTTCAGCAAGGGGAGGCAGGAGGGGAGGAACTTGTCCCAGGGCAGTGGTCATTCCCAGGCAGGGAACCCACAGCAGGGTAGCGATCGTGGCTCCTAGGGCCCGGTTCAGGACGGGTTTCAGATTCAGGGGTAGCATTCGGTTTGAGGATAGCGCTAGGATTAGTCTCTGGAGGATTTATTGTAGTCAATTGTTCCTCCGTTATCCTGTGGGAACCCCTGTTCCTGGTGCAAACCCAATCCGTAAACTCCTCTGAAATATGAACGTCCTTGATGCTCCCGCCCTCCTCCAACAACTCCTTGATCGGCAATCCCTGTCTGTAGAGCAGTCTCAACACCTGATGGAGGGCTGGCTTCAGGAGATCATTCCCCCCGTCTTGTCCGGCGCAATTTTAGCAGCGCTTCAGGCTAAAGGCGTTTCCAGTTCGGAGTTGGTGGGCATGGCCCAGGTTTTGCAAAGCCAGGCCGAGCAAAGCGATCGTCAGCGGGATCCCTCGGAAGTGGTGATTGATACCTGTGGAACTGGAGGAGATGGGGCCTCCACCTTCAATATTTCCACCACCGTAGCCTTTGTCGCCGCCGCCGCAGGGCTAAAGGTCGCTAAGCACGGTAACCGATCCGCATCGGGAAAGGTGGGATCAGCGGACGTATTAGAGGCGATCGGCGTGAACCTAGGGGCTCCCAAGGAACAGATTGATGCAGCCCTCGATCGGGTGGGGATTACCTTTCTCTTTGCGCCAGGGTGGCATCCGGCCATGAAGGCAGTGGTTCCCCTGCGGAAAACCCTGAAAGTGCGAACCATTTTTAACCTCTTGGGGCCCTTGGTGAATCCCCTCAAGCCCACGGGTCAAGTTTTGGGAGTGTCCCAAGCCGCCCTCGTACCCATTATGGCGGAAGCACTGCAACAATTAGGCATTGCCCAAGGGATCGTGTTGTATGGCAAAGAAGGCTTAGATGAGGCGGGCTTAGGGGCTCCAACCACCCTCGTCCAGGTAGAAAACGATCGCTTGACCCCCCAAGTCGTGGATCCTCAAGCCCTGGGCCTAACCCCAGCCCCCTTAAGCGCCCTACGGGGGGGAGACATTGGGGAAAATGCCGCTATTCTCAAAGCCGTT
>DALYGI010000146.1:0-9452 GCA_031971595.1 Prochlorotrichaceae cyanobacterium CTOTU29312 | reverse complement strand
CCCCTGCGGTGGGGGTGTTGTCGTCGTTGCCAAGCCAAATTCCTGTAACCCACTGCCGATCGGGGAGGTAGCCCACAAACCAACTGTCTACTGCGTCGTTGCTGGTGCCGGTTTTGCCTGCTGCGCCGGGGATGCCGACGCTGGCTGCTGTGCCACTGGACACCACTCCTTGCAAAATTTGGGTCATGGTTTGGGCGGTTTCGGGGGAAAGCACCTGACGACCGCCTGCTGCGAGTTTACTGTAGTCGTACAGGGACTCACAGGCTTTGCGCTGGGCGGGTTCAGGGCATTGGTTACTGTCGTAAATGCGATCGATGGCGTGGGGTTGGTAGTAGGTGCCCCCATTGGCGAAAACGGCGAAGGCTCCGGTGAGTTCTAAGACTGTGACTTCTTTTTCCCCTAGCACTAGGCCGGGGATGGGTTCCAGGGTAGACTGAATGCCCATGCTTTGGGCCAGTTGAATCATTTGGTCTAAGCCTACGGCTTGAGCCACCCGTAGGGCCACGCCGTTTTCTGATTGGGCCACGGCGGTATAAAAGTCGATCGCTCCGCCGCTGCGTTCACAACCGCCACTGTAGCCTTCCCAGTAAAAGGGTTCACAGGAGTAGGTGGTGTAGGGGGAAATGCCCTGCTCTAGGGCTGCGGCGTAGGCAAAAACTTTAAAAGTGGATCCGGGTTGCCGTAGGGCTTGGCTGGCGCGATTAAATTGGCTTTCTTGATAGTCGTAACCGCCTACCATCGCTAAAATAGAGCCGTTTTCAGCATTCAAGGTAACGATCGCTCCTTGTTCAAATCCGGCGGCTGCACCATCGGTTAAAATGGAGTCTTGAAGGGCTTTTTCCGCTGCTTTTTGTAACTTTAAATCTAGGCTGGTTTCAATAATAAAATTGCCATCTCGAATCACTTTATCCGTATAGCCTAACCGACTTTTAAGTTCCTGTTGAATTTCTGCGAAGTAATAGGGAGAGAGAATATTGCCCTGGGTTTCACAGGCGTTGGGGGCCAGGGTATTGGTGGGGGTGCGGGTGGCGGCCTGGGCTTCTGCTTCCGTGACCAGATTTAACTTGAGGGTACGATCGATCACCCGTTGCCGAGCTTCCGCCGCCTGCTCTAGGTTCACACAGGGGTTCCAGGCATTGGGGGCGGGCAAAATCCCCACCAGCATGGCCGCTTCCGCCAAGCTCAGATCGGCGGCGGACTTGTTGTAATACTGCTGGGCCGCATCCTCAAAGCCATAGCCCACCCCTAAATAAACCCGATTGAGGTAAATGGTCAGTAATTGATCCTTGCTGTAGAGGGCTTCCAGCTTGAGAGCCACCATCATTTCCCGCCACTTGCGCCCAATGGAATCCTCCGTGCCCACATAATCGGGGAACAGACTGCGGGCAATTTGCATGGTGAGGGTACTGGCCCCTTCCCGCTGTACCCCCCGGACGGTGAAGAAAATGGCGGAGGCTAACCGCAGGGGATCGATGCCAATGTGCCAGTAAAATCGGGAATCTTCCGAAGCAACGATCGCAGCGGGGAGGTAGGGGGAAAAGCTCTGGAGGTTGGGCAATTCCCGGTGGGTTTCACTGGTCAGGGTTTGCAGGGGTTCCCCATTCCCCCCATAGGCAGCAATAGGCCCCTGAACACTGCCTAGGGGCCGTACCGTAAATTGTTGCCACTCCCACACCACGATCGTTGTGACCAGGAGGATCAGTCCCGTTAGGCCATAAACCCCATAGCGCAGAATTTTCAGCACCGGAGGCGGAGGATCTAGGTAGCGCAGTTCCACCACCTCCGCCAAGTCCGGTGGCCCCAGAATTAGGCGATCGTTATGGTGTAGCACCAAACCCTTAATGCGACGTTTGCCCCAATAGAGGCCATTAGTCGATCGTTTAGGGCGGGTAGAGCCATCGGGCTGACGCTCTAGCACCCCATCCTCAATCTGGAAAGTTCCCCCCGGATGAGGAGAGCGGGTCAGGGACAGATGGCAACTACTCACCAACGTATTATCGACCACAATATGCCCCGGATCCCGCCGAGCCTGGCTTTCACTACGGCCCAGGGTATACCGATCGCCCACCAACGAGTAAAGCTCCCGCGAACCATCCTTAGGGTTATACACCTCCAACCGGGGAACTTTTGCGCCCTCTTTTAACTTTGGCTGACGAACCCCCAAACGCGATCGGACCTGATGGGCCATTTGGGTCAGGTTGCCTAACAGGGTACGAGGAGGCCTAGGCGGGGGAGTCTGGGGGGAGGTCATAGGACTCAGAACCGAAATAGTAATCTGTTAATCATAGGGTATCAACTTAAAGCTTCTCCTTGTCTTTTTCTAACGTCATAGGCAATACGGGATGCTGCTAGTCCGCAAACAACTGGAGCAGCAGAAGTCAAATACCGGCACATCTGTACAATCCCACGTTTAACCCGTTTAAAATGACAGTGCAATCGCATTGAAGGGGAGTTTCCTATGGAACGGGGTTTAATTTGGTTACCCTTGCTAGCGGCCTTTATTGGGTTAGCTTGGGCTGGATGGAATGAATCACAAAAATTAAATGCCTGTCAAACCTGGGCCAAACCCTTCGATCGCTATAAGTATGATATTGCTTGTGTGCTCGTCCAAGGACAAGGACAGTTAATCTGGGGGAAGCCTACCCGCCATGGCCCGGTTGACTTGCAGGTAGTGTCCCTTCAGCAAATTCGATCGGTGCAGTTATTTATTCACGATCGGGTTATCGCTCCCTCTGAGGTCTCTACCCTAAAAGCTGTTTCAGAGCCCTTGGGGTTGCATCTGTTGACCCATGACTCCCAAGCGGTACAAATTCCGTTTACCGATTTAGATTTAGCCGTAGCCTGGGCAGAATGCGTACAAGGGTTATTAATCTGAACCCACCCCTAACCCCTCCCTGGAGGGGAATTAATTTTGATTGAACCCACCCTAACCCCCTCCCTGGAGGGGAATTAATTTTGATTGAACCCACCCCTAACCCCTCCCTGGAGGAGCACCTTCATCCTCAATTCTTAATTCTCCATTCTCAATTGCACATGTAAGGGCTTCTGGATGGAAGAGTTGCAACCAGTCCGCTTCATCTGTCAGAATTTTCAGGCTTACTTCTGAATTTATCCAGTTCCATCCCTCATGGTTGTCCTTACCCCTAGCTCCAGTTACAGTCTGACCATTCGTTTTCAATGCCCCAATCGGGCGGGTATGTTAGCCAGTGTTACCCAAGCCATCGCCCATGCGGGAGGCAGTTTAGGTCAAATTGATCTGGTTGAGCAAACGCGCAAGATTTCCACACGGGAAATTACGGTGGATGCGGCCAGCGCTGAACACGCAGACACGATTATCCAAATTGTTAAGGCTCTGCCGGATATTAAGGTGTTACAGGTTTACGATCGTACTTTCAACTTGCACCGTCGCGGCAAAATTACGGTGGAGTCGAAGCTACGGATTCATAACCAGGCAGACTTGGCCATGGCTTACACCCCAGGGGTCGGGCGGGTTTGTACGGCCATCGCGGAAGACCCTTCCCAGGTCTACAAGTACACCATTAAAAGCAACATGGTGGCGATCGTTACTGATGGGAGTGCGGTACTGGGTTTGGGGAACCTAGGGCCGGAGGCCGCCCTGCCGGTGATGGAGGGGAAGGCCATGCTGTTTAAGGCGTTTGCCGGAGTGGATGCCTTTCCCATTTGTTTGGCCACCCAGGATGTGGAGCAAATTATCCAAACGGTGAAGAACCTGGCCCCGGTGTTTGGAGGCATTAACCTCGAAGATATTGCTGCCCCCCGTTGTTTTGAAATTGAAGCCCGTCTACGGGATGAATTGAATATTCCGGTATTTCATGACGACCAACACGGCACAGCGATCGTTACCTTAGCGGCGTTGCAAAATGCCCTAAAACTGGTTCACAAAAATTTTGCTCACATTCGCATTGTCATTAACGGAGCCGGAGCAGCGGGCATGGCCATCGCCAAACTGTTACAGGAAGCGGGGGCTGTTCATATTCTCCTCTGCGATTCCCAGGGCATTGTTTCTAAGGATCGCACGGACTTAAATTCCACCAAACGGGAACTAGCGGTGGAGGAACGGGGTAGCTTGGCGGATGCCCTCAAAGGGGCGGATGTGTTTATTGGGGTGAGTGTGCCCGGCTGTCTCACGCCGGACATGGTGCGGCAGATGGCCACCGATCCCATTGTCTTTGCCATGGCCAACCCCATTCCCGAAATTCAGCCGGAACTACTAGGGGACGAAGTGGCGGTGATTGCCACCGGGCGCAGTGATTACGCCAACCAAATTAATAACGTCTTAGCCTTTCCGGGTCTATTCCGGGGAGCCTTAGACAGCCGAGCCACCACCCTAACCACCGGAATGTTCTTAGAAGCCGCCCGGGCCATCGCCTCTTTAATTAGCCCTGGAGAACTCGATCGAGAGCATATTATTCCCTCCGTCTTTGATGAACGGGTAGCCACCGCCGTAGCCGCCGCCGTTCAACGGGCCGCACGGGATGCGGGGGTTGCTTCTTATTAGGGGTTAGGGAATAGGGAATAGTTTTGAATGTTGAGTTTTGAGTTTTGAGTTTTGAGATCTTTACTAACCACTCCTCATACTCCCTCTCTGTTCCCTGTCCCCTATCTTGTCACTACAACTTCTTGAGCGTGAATTTTATCGAGGTGATTGCGAATATGGGTGCCTGCTGCTTCCACAACTTCGCGGGGTGGTTCTCGCAGATCCCAAACTAACCCTATCCAACTCATGGCTTTTAGCACGTAATAGGTGATGTCATATTGCCACCACTTAAAACCTTGGCGGGTGGAAGATTGATAGAAATGGTGATTGTTGTGCCAGCCTTCTCCTAGGGTAATAATGGCTAGCCACCAGTTGTTACGACTATGATCTCCGGTGTAATAGTCTTGATAGCCAAAAATGTGGGAGAGGGAGTTAATTGTAAAGGTTCCATGCCATAAAATAACTGTGCTTAGACAAAAACCCACAAATAAGCCAGACCATCCCAGCCACAACCACACTAAAACCCCTAAGACGATCGGGGGGATTAACCAATTTTTATTTAAGAAAACTAATTCAGGATATTTTGCAAGGTCTGCGACTTTTTCGTAATCGGTATAGTCGTTTTCTAATTGATACAACCAACCAATGTGGGAATATAAAAACCCTCTTTGTACAGGAGAATGCACATCATTGATAGTGTCCGATTCCTTGTGATGAGTGCGATGATGGGCGGCCCACCAGAGGGCTCCTTTTTGGGAAGAGGTTTCGGCCATAAAGGCGAGCAGAAATTGAAACCAGCGGCTAGTTTTATAGGTTCGGTGGGAAAAGTAGCGATGATACCCCCCCGTAATGGCAAACATTCTAATGAAATAAAGGGCAACGCAAACCACCCAATCAATGGCGTGTGCTCCCGTCCAAAACGCTCCTATACAAGCGACATGAAGAATAGTGATGCCCCCTGCAACGTAGAGGAAGTAGGTTTCCCATTTCGATCGCTTTGCGGGCTGGATGGGAACTGGTGTTGAAATTTGCATTTGACTTGAAAAAATTAACGGTCATTGATCTTAGCGCTCCTATTCTAAGCTTGAATCTAGGCTAAGGATCCTAAAAATTAAGTACTTTTAAAGAATTCATACTCGACCCGGTGCTTTGTCCGAATCTTCGTCTGAATCGATACCTGAATCTATAGTTTTGAATGTCCTACTTTAACAACCTAAGAGTTACTTAAGGAGTGTTCTGAAAAATGATCCCCTCTCCGACGATCGCTGTTC
The DNA here is from genome assembly GCA_031971595.1 of Prochlorotrichaceae cyanobacterium CTOTU29312. Lineage (GTDB taxonomy): Bacteria > Cyanobacteriota > Cyanobacteriia > Prochlorotrichales > Prochlorotrichaceae > JBEAPM01. Next base: position 3,683 of record DALYGI010000146.1, on the reverse strand, counting down.
GGGCTAGTAACTGATTCTGTTCATCTACAAAGCGAAGATGGGGAAAATCTAATTGGCGGGCTTGTTGTTGGATAGTTTTGACCAACCGATGCTGATCTGTCGAGGTGAGGGTTTGCCATTGATCCGTCAGATAAACCGTAATTTCCTGCTGCCTAAAGTTAACCTGAAGCCGCTGCACTAGGGGCTGCCAGGATGGTGAAAGCTTGCTGATTAATTTTGACTGCACTCGCTGCTCCAACGGGGAAGAAAGACTAGACCAATCCGGCACAGGCGGGCCTAGGGGTTCAGCGGACACCTGATCCCTGGGTAGTTCAATTTCTGGTTCTGGTTCTGGTTCGGCTTCGGGTGTCAGTTCCGCTGGCATTTCGGGACGATCGTTTTTCTCTTCACGATCGGGGGGCTTAGTTTCGATCTCGTCTTTCAGATCTTTAAAATCCTCACCCTCAACATCTGGGGCTGAGAGTGGAGTCCTCTCCTCCAAGGCACTAGGGGATGTAGCATTCGTTGGATTCATTTCGTTAACCTCTTGCCCCTGGAAGAGAGTTACCCAAAGCCCAAAGATGATTAGAGATCCCAGCAAAACGATCGGCAAAAGGCCCGCCACAAAAGCCCTCCACCTCACCGGAAGCGATCGGGTAATCCGGGTAACGATCGTCAACCACAGCCGCCAGAGTTTAGCGAACAGATCTTTGCGTACCCGTGGATCCGGTAACGTAGCCGTAACCTGAGTGATAGCAGCATCCAAACGATCGGCCCAGGTTTCTAACGCTTGCCCCACCGCCCTTAACAGCACCGCCAAAACCTGCCGAGACCCCATAGGCATCTCCGGCGGGGATTCAACGATCGTTTTAGGTCTGGGGGAGCGAGAGGGCATATTTTAGGGAATAGGGAATAGGGAATAGGGGGTAGGGATTAGGGGTTAGGGATTGAATCTCTGTAAGCTGATCGACGTTTAACCGTAAACTATTCTTCTTGATGTCTGAACTGTTCTGGACTGTAATCCTATCCTCAAGGTTAACCCACCCCTAGCCCCTCCCAAGAGGGGAAACGATCGTAAAGTTAAGTTAACCCTTAATCCCTGAACTCCAAACTACCCCCTAACCCCTGTCCTAATTCAAAACTCAAAACTCAACACTCAAAACTATTCCCTATTCCCTGTCCCCTAACTCAACACTCAAAACTAAACACTCAAAACTACCTATGGAAGCCCCCTTAATTCATGACCTTAATGCCGAAGATTTAACATTTGCCCTTCCGGATCCTGAAGATGAAGGACTGGGGGATTCGGAATTTCATCAACAATTGGATCGGGCCTGGCAGGTGTGCGATCGTTTTGATCTGCAAACGGAAATTTGGCGGGGGCGGATTTTACGAACTGTGCGCGATCGGGAGAAGCGGGGGGGCGATCAGCGGGGAACGAGTTTTCTCAATTGGCTGAAGGAGCGGGAAATTAGCAAAAGCCGCGCCTATGCCCTCATTGACTTGGCGAATCAGGCGGATCAACTCCTAGACAGTGGCCATCTGGATCCGGGAACGGTGAATCAATTTAGTAAACGGGCTTTTTTGGAAACTGCTCAGGCCAGCCCAGAAGTGCAGCAAATGATTGGGGATGCGGCACGGGATGGGCAGCGCATTACTCGCCATCAGGTGAAACAACTGGCCGATGAATGGACTGCGGTGACCTCGGATTTATTGCCCCAGCCTGTGCGGGAAAAGGCGATGGATCACAGTCTGCCCGTGCGCTATGTGGCCCCCCTCGTCAAGGAAATGAGCAAACTGCCCGATCTCCACCGCGCCCCCCTTCAGGCGGAGGTGGCAGAAACCCCAGATGTGGATACGGTGAAGCAAACCACCGCCACTGCCCGTTACCTGGCCCGCTATTTAGAATCTGCGGCTCAGTTGCAAACGTTGGTGAATGTCCATGATCTGGATGTGGAGCAGGCGTTGGAAGAAGCCTTGCGGTTGAATTGCTTAAATATTGCGGCGGATGTGCTGAGTCAGGCGGCTCAGGTGGAGCAAGCCCTGGCTAAATTTCACACCAGTTGGAAACGGTTGGGCAGTTTAAGTGAGCGGTTGTATGTGGAAAGTGGCAGCAGTACCCCCCACCTCCAATCCCTCCTCACGGCGATCGATGCCCTGGCTGGGGAGGTGATTACCTTACAAATTGGGGAAGCCAGCACCAGCCGCACCCTCCAACTTCAAGTCCTCTCGGATACCCTGGGGGCTACACCGGAACCCAATCCTACCCCTCCAAAGCCCCAAGACACGGACACTCCCCCCTGGGACGCATAATTCTGGGATCTGGGGATAATGGCTCTGGGATCAATAGTTTAGGGGATTTTCTGTTAATGCCTACAACGAACCTCTCCCCTTCTACCCGGTAGGACTGCTACCCTGGCAAAAGAAGAGAGGCGCTTAGGGCTAATCCCTAACGATCTGGGAGATCCTAGAGGGCTCCCATGTAGGTGAGGCCCAGAATTGCGCCTGCACCCAGAATGTGACCAAAACACGCACTACCGATCACCGCAGGCAGACCAAAGCCACCAAAGAGTTGGGGAGAGGGCATCGCAGGGCCAGCGTTTTGAATTTTTACCGTGGACTTGGCAAAAGCGATCGCCAGAATGTTGCAAACCACCATCACGAAGCCAATTTTCAAGCTCCAAGCGGGGGTTGCGGGAACCGTTGCTAGAACCTGGTGAAGGAATAAAGTAGACATCATGTTAAGAAATTCTCCAAAAATTAGGTTGTTATCGGTACACCGGGGATGGGGATCCCCCAGAGCACTACGCGAGACCTGCATAGTTTGCAGTGCTCTACTCTTACCAAGAGAAGGAAACACTTTGGAACATTCTGGAACATTTCTTATAAATTCTTAACCAAACAGGGTGTCACGCAGCTTTTTGCTGAGACCCAAACTGAATGGTAGTTTTAGATGGAGATAAGCGGACTCGAACCGCTGACTTCTTGCATGCCATGCAAGCGCTCTACCAACTGAGCTATACCCCCGTTTAAGCATTTTCCATTATTCGTGAAAGGCTGCCGTTTGTCAACCCTAAAATCGAAGATCTCTAAGATCTTGAGCGATCGAGGGTTCAGAGCCACGGACAAGGTCGGTTTTCCTGTGGGGGTTTCTGTAGAACCTCTGGCAGATAATGCTAGTGGAGGGACGGCAATTCTCCCACTTGATATTGATTTCGCCCTGATTGTTTAGCCAGGTATAGGGCCTGATCGGCGGTAGAGATTAACTGATTGGGTGTAAGGCTGAGGGCGGGAATAGTTGAGGCAATGCCTAAACTCAGGGTAATACAGTCTGTGACATGGGATTTCAGATGGGGAAGATGTCGGTGGTGTAATTCTTTTTGGATTTTATCGACTATTTCAATGGCTCTGGTGAGGGGTGTGTTGGGGAGTAAAATTATAAATTCTTCGCCACCATAGCGGGCTACTAAGTCACTAGATTGGGCAAGGCATTGTCCAATAATTTGAGAAACTTGATATAAACATTCATCTCCTTGCTGGTGTCCGTAATAATCATTATAGAGCTTGAAACAGTCTACATCGGCTAAAACAATAGATAATGGCTTAGCCTCCCCTAGTAAACGAGTCCATTCCTGCTCTAAAATAAGATTAAAATAGCGACGGTTAGCAATTTGCGTAAGTTCATCTACCATAGCCATTCGTTC
>DALYGI010000145.1:0-9459 GCA_031971595.1 Prochlorotrichaceae cyanobacterium CTOTU29312 | reverse complement strand
CTTTAGACTAAGCCCAGATCCGCTGCAACCCGATGGGCACAGGCAAATCCAGAAAAGGCCACCGCGTTTAATCCTTGCCCCGGAAAGGTGCTATCCCCCACGCAATACAGCCCAGGAATGCCGGTACGGTTAAAGGGCATGGTCAACAATCCGGGCAACTTAAACCGGGGAATGGGGCCGTATGTGCCGTCCTCCCGGCCTAAAAAGCGGCGATGGGTGCGGGGGGTTCCCACTTCTTGATAATCTAAGGCATGGTTAAGACCGGGGAAAATTGTTTCTAAACGATCGATTAGGGTCTGGGCTGCGTCTTCTTTTTTCTCTTGATAGGTTTTGCTGTCCAAACCTTGCCAATCCGCTAACCAACTGGGGGTAAAGGTGTGAATAATATGATGACCTGGTGGCGCTAAACTGGGATCTAGTAGGGTAGGAATGGAGACAAAAATAGTGGATTCTGGGTCTTCCATCCGTTGCCAATCTTCTAACAAAATATGATGGCATTCCGTGCCCGCTGGCAGCAGATCCTGCTTCACGCCTAAATGTAAACTCAGGAAACTCGGGGATTTTTGGTAGCGAGAATCCCAACGTTTTTCCCCGGCGGGTTTGCTGCTAGAGGGGAGTAAATGCTCAAAAGTATCCCAACGAGTGGCATTAGAAATAATCCGTTGTCCATAGATTTTTTCGCCGTTAATTAACTCTACGCCGATCGCTTTGCCCTTTTCTAAAATTATGGATTTAACACGGGCGCGGTAGCGAATTTTTCCCCCTAGTTTTTCTAACCCTTCCGCTAGTTTTAAAGGAATTTGCCCCACCCCCCCTTTCGGGTAGTTAATCCCCCCATAGTGACGATCGCTAAACACCATTCCCGCATTGATCATGGGGGTTAAGTCCGCAGGTACCACAGACCAGCAGTAACATTCCATGTCAATAAATTTCAGTAAAATCGGATCTTGGATATAGCGCCGCGCCACATCCCCCGCATTTTGGGGTAAATATTTGACTAAACCTAAACAGGATCCGGGTTGCTGAAAAAAGACCCGAAACAGATAGCGCAATTCTTCCAAGGAAAGCAATTCCATGGAATTTAAGCAGTTAAAAACCTGCCAACATTCCCCATAAAACCCACGGATTCCCTTTTCTTCGTGGGGAAAATGGGCAATGAGTTCTTCTAGAAATTTTTCGTAGTCTCGGTGAACTTTGAGGTTGAGGTTATGGGGCAAATGGTAATGAATTTGTACCGGATCCGGGAGGGTTTCTAGGGTCATCCCCACCGCTTGCAATGCACGGGTTAGGAGGTTGGTAGTGCCCTGCTCTCCAAACCCAAAAATCATGGAAGCACCCACATCAAAACGGTAGCCATTGCGCTCAAAATAACCGGCACTTCCCCCTGGAATCAGGTAGCGCTCCAACACTAAAACCTCGGCCCCCTTAGCGGCTAATTGGGTCGCGGTCACTAGCCCCCCCATGCCCGAACCAATAACGATCGCATCATAGGGACGATCGGAGGAACGCTCTGGAGAAGGAGAGGGCTGAGATACCGATATTGTCGCGCTTTGAGAATCTTTTAACCTGCTCATACCGCTTGTTCCGCATCTTTAATAGCAAACAGTTTTTCGATGATGTCTTCTACAACTTTATCTGGCGTGGAAGCACCGGAGGTAATACCGATCGTTAAATGGCCGGTGGGTAACCAGGGGCTTTCCGTCACTAAATCGGTGGTCAGGGGCTTATGTTCAACTTGATTACCCGGCCCAATACGATCGGCGGAATCAATATGATAGGACTTTAAACCCCGCTCGATGGAAATCTCTTGAAGGTGGGTCGTATTTGAGGAGTTAAACCCACCAATCACCACCATTAAATCTAAGGGCTCTTTGACCAATTCAAACATGGCATCTTGCCGCTCTTGGGTAGCATCACAAATGGTATTAAAGGCTAAAAAGTGATCATTTAAGTTCACAGGGCCATATTTTTGAATCAGCGTCCGCTCAAAGAGTTTACCAATCTCTTCCGTTTCACTTTTGAGCATGGTGGTTTGGTTGGCCACCCCAACCCGAACTAAGTCCCGATCGGGATCAAAGCCTTCGGAATAGGCGTGGGTAAATTTCGCTAAAAATTCATGACGATCGCCCCCGTGGAGGATATAGTCACAGACGTATCTGGCTTCTGCTAGGTTTAAAACCACTAAATATTTATCAGCAAAGGAACTGGTAGCGATCGTTTCTTCGTGCTTGTATTTGCCATGAATAATGGAGGTATAATCTGCTTTTTTATGCTTTTCTACCGTATTCCACACCTTAGAAACCCAGGGACAGGTGGTATCAACAATTTGGCAACCCCGATCGTTCAGTAATTGCATTTCCTGCACACTGGCCCCAAAGGCGGGCAAAATCACCACATCTCCATTTTGTACCCCGGAAAAATCCTTCTCCCCATTAATCACATCAATAAACTCTACGGACATCTCCCGCAGATGCTGATTAACAGAAGGGTTATGAATAATTTCATTGGTAATCCAAATCCGTTCTTGGGGAAAATGTTTGCGGGTTTCGTAGGCCATGGCCACCGCCCGCTCTACGCCCCAACAAAACCCAAAGGCTTCCGCCAAGCGAATGGTTACCTTACCCTGGGTCAAGACATAGTTATTGTTGCGAATGGTTTGGATCAACCCGCTTTTATAGGCATCATCCATCGTCCCCGATACTTCCTCCGTCAGGCCAAATCCCTTGCGGTTGTAGCGATCGGAGTGATGAAGGGAGCGGCGAAAGGCTTTGGTATCGAGGGGGGCATCTAAGGGGGTAGACATAATGGGATAGGGGTGATGGATGAGATAAATGGATGGATGAGCTAGATGGGTTGACCCCGCTCTCAGGATTAAGGGAGTGAACCCGACCTGGCGGTTTTTCAGTAGAAATTCCTAAAGAAGTTTAGACGTTCCTAGAGTATCTTGGCGGAAAAGTGAGGAAATTTCAACTTAGATCCGGGGATCAGATTAGCAATTCTCATTTTGAAATCTAAATGTAGGGGCGGTGAAGTTTTGAGGGTTGAGTTTTGAGTCAGGGAATAGAGGTGCCCCCGTGCCCGCCCTAGCATGACGGTATAAATTAAACCAGATGAGTTAAACCAGATGGCGCTCAATTTCGTGCTTTAGGGATTCTAGGTCTTGCTGAAGTTGCACGGCGGAGAGTAAACCGGAATCCACCAGTTGATTGGCCCGCAGATTGCTCCGATCGCCCCCAATGGCTACGGCCAACTCATCCGCTGTGCGACCACTGCCCGCCAGCACCACCACGGGGCGCTGCGCCCGCACACTATAGGACACATCCTGCCAGGAAATTTTGCCCCCATTGACCAGTAAGGTGAGGGAACGATCGACACTGAGGACGTTGGCCACCTCTGCAATCCAAGGGGATTCATCCCCCCAGAGGGTTCCAGGCACTAAGACAAAGTGGGTATGGTGAGGCTCTAGGAGGGCAAAGTCTGCAAAACGCGCCGGGGGGGGTTGTTGGGGTAAACACACGGTTCCCTGGGCCGCCACGCCAATGAGGGGAAAGGTCGATCGGGTTTGATGACGGCTTTTCCCCATTAAGCTCATAATTCCGGCATCGGTGCCCCCGTCAATCACTAGCCCCTGATGGGCTTCCAGGATGGGGCAAATCACCGCTGTGAAAAAGTCTGATAATTGCTCTAAATAATCTGGAGTCATGCCACTGGCTCCTCCCACCAACACCAACACGGGCCGGTACGATCGTCCGGTGGGGGGAAAGGTCAAACTGTTAAGGGCGGGGATGAGGTGATCCCGGCGGTTAAATTTAATGGCCTGGGCAATGTGGGCATTTTTAAACTGAATTTGAAAGGCCTGACTCATGGGCTCCCCTCCCCTGGCCGCACTCCAAACCAATAGCCCTTACCGTACACCGTATGAATGAGAGGAACTTCACCCGATGCCTCAATTTTGCGACGCAACAGACGAATCTGGGCTGCCAGCACGTTACTGTGGGGAAGATTATCTTCTCCCCAGAGGGCACTTAACAGTTGAAGGTGGCTGAGCAGTTGTTCTGAATGTCTCATTAAATAGGCTAAGAGTTGAGTCTCTTTGTCCGACAGGGGGATGGTACGGTGATGGCGACGGGCTAATTGATGCTGCTCCTCCAAGGTTAAGTCCGAAACTTGCAGCATACTACTACCGGATTCGGCCAGAATAGGAAGGGATCGGCGCAATAAAGCTCGCACACGGGCTAATAATTCCCGCATTTCAAAGGGCTTGACTAAGTAATCGTCAGCCCCCGCATCTAACCCCTGCACCCGATCGTCTAGCGTATCCTTGGCCGTGAGAAAGAGTACGGGGGTGCTTTTCCCCTGATTCCTAATCCCCTGACAAATATCTAAACCGCTTACCCCTGGCAACATCCAGTCTAAAATGAGCAACTGATAGGTGTGGGACTGAGCGAGGGCAAAGCCTTGGTAGCCGTCCTGGCTAATCTCGACCTGATAACCCTCTCGGCGGAGAACCTGGGCCAGGGGGGCCGTCAGTTCATCTTCGTCATCCACAACTAAAATTTGCATAGCCAATGGAGTGGGGATCCATCCTATTATCTCAGATTGGGTACGGAAATCTTCATTTATCTTCAAAATACCAGACCCCATGCCAATTGGAGGGAACTCCATGGGACTGAAGATAAGTAATTCTATCTAAGTATAATTGGGAGGCCACATCCTTCGGATTGATACTTAAAACACGGGAGAAATGGGTGTAGGCTTGGGCAAAATCTTGCTGAAAATAACAGGTCAGTCCTTGCTCAAAGGTCGGTTGACATAGGGTTTTTAACTGCAAGGATTTTGGAGGCTCTCCATCTAAAACCTCATAGATCGCAATGGGTTTCGATCGTCCTTTGACCACCACTTGATCCAGCAATCGGGTGCGATAATGTTCCGGGTATACTAAATCTTGGAGGGTGTCCCCAGAAATAATAATAGAGCAGCCATAGCGCTTGGTGAGGGATTCTAAACGGGACGCTAAATTGACCGCATCGGATAACACATCTCCGTGCATTCTTGAGGGTTCACCAATGACCCCTAACATGGCATTTCCCGCATGAATGCCAATGCCTACTCGAATGGGCTGAAATCCCCTATCTCTCAGTTCTTGATTGTAGGCAATTAACTTTTGTTGCTGGGCGATCGCTGCTTTGAGACAATTATCGGTATTTTCAGGAAAAATGGCTAAAATACCGTCCCCCATAAACTTAACCACAATGCCCCCGTGACTCCGGATTTCTGGGCTAACCTGCTGAAGATAACCATTGACAAACCGTAAGGTATTCTGAGGGGTCATGGCTTCAGACATGGAGGTAAAGTTACGAATGTCTGAAAATAAAATTGCCATTTTACAAATGATATGATCCCCTAGTTCTAAGTCTAAAATACTCTCTCTTTGTAAGAACTTGAGATATTCAAAAGGGACAAAGCGACTATACTTATCATTTAATTTTTGCAAGGTTTCGTTAGCATCCTGCAATAAATCCCGTTGATCCGCAAGGGCTTTGTAGGATTGATTGAGATGTTGCCATAAACTACTGAAGACGCTGGTTACACTGCTGAGAATCAGGGCGAGAAGGGGGGTAAAAAGTAGAATTAACCACCCTTGTAAAAACAGCAAATAGGCTATGATCACCACGATCGTGATGCCTAGCCCCACAAGCCCCCAGGTTAACCCGCGATAGGGGATATACCAAAGCCCCACTAGCGTTCCGTAAATTGTCCACCAGAGAATCCAAAGGTAATCTATTTTGGCGGTGGGGCGGTTTAAAAATGGACGATCGTTTAGGGCTGCATCAATAATTTGTGCCGCCATATTCGCCTGAATAATAATACTGGGCATTAAGTCATCTTCCCCCCGAATATTATTATTTAAGGCGGTGCGATAGTTATCATTTAAGCTAGGGGCTTTGGAACCAATAAGCACAATTCGATCCGTAAAAAAGTTAGCAGGAATCTCATTCTTTAACACGTCCCGCAACGGAATCGTAGCAAAATCCTCTAATTCAGCTAAATAATGCAGAAAAATTTGAGATTGATACACGTCTTGATCGCTGCCAGTTTCTTCTGGAGTATAGAGGGCATCCTCGCCAGTTAAAGCCGTGAAGCGCATCTGACCCAGTTGATAGATCCCCTGATACCCATCGATCGCTTTCAGGTGAATGTTTTCCCGTTCTAAATAGCGCAGGGCGGCATAGGTTCCCAGACTTTCGACCATGCGGCCATCGGGCTTTGTAAAGGTCAAAACCCCCCGACGAATATTGCCATCCCGGTCTAAAATTAAATCGCTGGCGCTGACCTGGCCTTTGGCCGCTAAGGCGGGAGGGGGCGCAATGGAGGGCGGTAAAATTTGTTCAATGCCAAAGACATTTGGGGTTTGGCTAAACCATTGCCGCAGTTGAGCATGACCCGGCTCCACGGGTAAATCCCGATAGATGTTCATCCCCACAACGGCGGGATTCTGCTGAAAAATATGTTGAAATAAGGTGAGCATGACCGCATCCGTCATGGGCCACTGTTGCACGGCGGTAATATCCGCCTCCTCAATGGTGACGATCGCAAATCGGTTTACACTATCAAACTGCTCCCTACCGATCCGCACACTATAAAATCGATCGGTCAAGGCCCATTCTAAAATCCGAAAGATCCCCAATTCCGAGCCTAGGATGATCGTGGTGGCCACGATCGGGATGATCACGGCACTACGCAGAACACTCTGATACTGCCCCAAGGCTTGGAGACGTTTCCAGAGGGCCTGCACTTTGGATCGGCTATTCTGAACCCTGATTAACCCCATGTATCTGTAGTTTCACCTTGTCCATGTCCAGCGTCGGGAATTGAGATAACTCACCTCCACCGTCTGAACCCACGGTAGTTGCGCTGCCCGAAACCCAATCAAGTGATCGATGACTTTGGCCACCTGGGGATTAGCCCCAGCCCGCTCTCGCAACAGGCTGCCGGTGACACTCTCCAGCCGTAATAAAACCGAGTCTGGAAATCGACGTACTTGTACGCCCTCTTGGGTAGTCAGACGCTGTAAGGTTTGCTGATTGCGATAGGTTTGTTCATTGAGCATACTCTGGTTAAAGGACAGGATCGCGGTTTCCAGGACACTTTGGAGGCTAGGGGGCAGGGCGAGCCAGGTTTCCCGGTGAATAAAAAAGTCCAGGAGTGTGCCGGGACGTTGCCAACTGGGAAAATAATAAAAGGGGGCAGAGCGGTGCAGATTGGCCAGCAGATCCTGGTCTGGGCCCACATATTCCGCCGCCCCTAAGCGATCGGTGGCAAACTGACGTTGTAATTCAGGCAGGGGGAGGGTCACCACCTGGGCTCCTAGGGCTTGCCACACCGCCGCCGCTAAACCTGAACTGTGAACGGGTAAGCCTTCCAGGGCACTGAGATCCGTGACTTCTGCTTTGAACCAACCACCTCCCCCAAATCCCAAATTTCCCCCCGGAAAATACTTACAGCCCACGGAGCCATAGACCTCATCTGCCAAGTCCTGACCACCCCCCTGAGTGAGCCAGAGCCATTGCTCCTCCGCCGTCAGACCAAAGGGAACAGCCATAAAATAGGGGGCTGCGGGTAACTGGGATTCCCAGAGCAAGGGCATTCCGTGCCCCATTTGGATCTTGCCACTGCCCACCTCCGTGAGGCACTCCCGTGGATCCCTGGGACGTACTAACCGGATCTGCAACTGCCCTTGGGTTTGCTGCTCCACCAAGGACACAAAGCGCTCCAGATAGCCATAGATAAAGCTATCCGTATCCCACACACTCATTAAACTCCAGAGATAAGGCTCCAGGGAGGGTTCCTGAGCAGTTTCCTGGGATTGGGCAGATCTGGGCCAGGTGGCCGCAGCGATCGTGGCAGAGCTACCGAGGGTGAGGGAGTGGAGCAGGTGGCGACGGGACAGGGGCATAGTAGAGACAAGGTAGGGCAGCGGCAAGAGGATGCTCCATCAGGGGTTAGGGACGGAACGCGACCCTGGCATCTATCCCCTCGGATTGGAGTTTTTGGCTAAGATCCTCCGCTTGGCGACGGTTGGCAAAGGAGCCCGCATACTCGTAAACCCCTCTGGAGGATTGGGCGCGGTATGCGCCGGGGACTAAGGCTTGCACATCCCCGATGGTGGAACTGTCTCGAACGGGAACAGCCACCACATAGGGCAATGATGAACCCGTGGTTTGGACTGCGTAGGGATCATCGCCACCTATGCCTAAGTTGCTAACGGGGCCTGCGGCAGCGAGGGTCGTGCCCGTACTCAGGGGCGGAATGGAGGCAACCCGATCGGAAACCTGAACAGGAACAGTTTTTAAGGCTTCCACGTAGGTACGATCGGGGTCATTCTGGACTAAAATGCGGCCCGATTGAGATCCCCGCTGTACCACAATGGAATCCTGGTTATTTTTTACTCTGACTTGGGTTACCCCCGCTGGGATTGAGGATGTTTGGGGGGATGACCCGGAACTAGAAGCCGTCGCCGTGGAGCCAGAGTTAGCAAAGCCAGAGTTTGTGGTGCCGGAATTTTCGGGGATTACTTCTATATTGGTAAATCCCTGACGTAAAGCTGTTTCTAAAGCTTGGAGGGTATCAATACCCGGAACCCCATTGACCGGCAAGCCCTGGGCCGCTTGAAAGGCTGCAATAGCAGCGGAGGTACGGCTGCCAAATAACCCATCAATAGTGCCTGGATCGTAGCCTAAGCTGGCCAAATCTCGTTGAAGTTGGGCAGTGACGGGGTTAGCGCTGGCGGAAGAGGCCAGGGGGGTGGACGCAGTGGAGTCCGTGGTTTGGGGAGTAGTGCGGGATGGGTTGCTGGCAGCGGAGGGGCTCGGTGGGGTGGTTTCAAAGAGGGCGGCTAGGGTTTGGGATCCCACCACACCATCGGCTTGTAGACCTTGATCTTGTTGGAAGCGAAGTACTGCCTCTTCTGTAATGGAGCCAAAGAAGCCCGTGGCACTTGCATCAAAATAGCCTAGGGCTGCCAGGCGATCTTGAACACGGGAAACCTCTGGCCCGCTATCATTGCGGGAAAGGGATGCGGTCTGGGCTACAGCAGGGGAAGGCTGAAAAGCAGCAGAACCCAAGGCAAAGACCCCCACCATTGTGGTTAAGGTGCGTAGACGATCGGTGCCTAGACGATCGGGAAAGGGGGTGATCGAAGCTTGAGAATCTTGGGTCTGGGTAAGATGCGAGTAAGCAAGAATTTCCATAGGGGAACCGTCCTAAATCCAGTACTAGCGGCGGCGGTCAAAGCGGGGCTCTTTAGCTAGTATACCCTATGGTTTAGCAACGGGGTCACTCCCAGGACGGGCCATGGCCCTCCAGGTCAGGAAGCCATAGAATCTGGTCAGATAGAATCTGGCTACTCATCGTTCGCTCATTTTATTTTAAAGTCTGAAACCCTATTTCTACCGTTCA
>DALYGI010000144.1:6622-9570 GCA_031971595.1 Prochlorotrichaceae cyanobacterium CTOTU29312 | reverse complement strand
GTTCCTGCCCTAATTTGGCATGGTGAAGAAGATGGCAACTACTACATTGTTGAGGAATATATCGACGGGAAAAATTTGGCTCAGGAAGCCCAGGAGAGCGGCCCATTTACCGAAGAAAAAATCTGGCAAGTCCTACAAGAACTGCTGCCTCTGTTGCAAAGTCTCCATCAGGCCAAGGTCATTCACCGGAACATTAAGCCGGAAAACATTATTCGTCGCCAGTTCGATCGTCGCCTAGTTTTGGTGAATTTTGGATCGGTGAAAGTAGCTGTTACTGAAACCAAATTGGCCAAAACCGGCACTTTTATTAGCGATCCTCGTTATCTGCCTCCAGAACAACTCAAGGGTAAGCCAGAGTTTGCCAGTGATCTCTACAACCTAGGGGTAACCTGTCTGTACCTGATTACTCAGGTGTCTCCTCTGCAACTCTACAGCGATCCTCAGGGGAAATGGGTCTGGCGAGATTACCTCCCATCAGGACACCAGATCAGTCCTAAACTAGGGCAAATTCTGGATCAACTGATTGCCCATCCTTTAGGGAAACGCTTTTTTAGTGCCCAGGATGCACTCACCGCCATGCATTCACCAATTAAAGCAATATCGATTTTGTCTCGTTTGATTGGGAGTATTTTAATCAGTGGTGTTCTCGCTGCATTTATTGTTTTTGGTGGCTTGTTTATTTGGTATTATTCCGCCCTCGCTTTATATAAATTTTTTGATGCAAATACCAGTTATTTATCTGTGTCATGGATCTGGATTTGGAAACATTACAAATCAATTATCAAAATATTTGAGATTATGTGGTTTTTGCTTGCTATAGGAATTTTTGCCGATTTAGCCAAGAACAACCCATTTCTGCAAAAATGATCCATAATCCAAAACTGATCCCTGACTGCATAACGCTTAAAACGATCGAAATAATCCAACTGACTTAAGACTGCTTCCTACTCCCTACTCCCCATTCCCTATTCCCTATTCCCCATTCCCTACTCAAAATAATCCTGCCCCGATCCATAGCGCAAGGTCTGTTGCCAACACCGAAACTGATACCGAGCCCGATCGTTTTGGAGGGGAGTTAGCAGGGGAGCCAACGCCTGACTGATGGGCACTAAAGCCCGGTAGCCCGTCAACCCCAGATAGTGCTGAGTCCAGTCTAGCAGTGCCTCAATGCCGACCTGCGGAATCACCGAAGCGATCGTTTTGGGATACCGCAGCCCCGTCTGAGCAAGGGTTTGGGTCAGGGGGAGCCACTGCACCACATCCTGCAAAAAGGGACGGAGAACCCGATCGCCCCCCTCATTTAACACCTGAAACACAGCCCCCAGCAGGTGATTAATCTGCTCTGGAGCAAGGTTTTGTTCAACCCCAACTTGCATGGTGCGCTGAAAAAGCCAAGTAGCGGACAAATTCGGCTGATAGCCATTAATCCAACCGAGGGCAGTGCGATCGAGATAATCCCCCTGAAGGGCTTGGTGGAGGGTATCCGTCAACCGAGACAGATGGCGCAACAATGCCCCAAAGCCCCCAAAACTCAAAGGAGACTGTAAACCGCTGCTATCTCCCAACTGAAAAATCCGATCCCAGCCAGGGGTGAGGGGACTAGCTCGGTAGGCGGGCAGAATCCCAAACAGGACGCGCTGAATCTGAAGGTCTGCCAGATCAACCTGTTGATAGTCCGGTAACCATTGCCAATACTGCGTCATCAACGCTTCCAAACCAGGGCGATCGGGGTGAGCCTCCCCATAGGTAAACAGATAGGTCGTGCGGCCATCCCTCGCCGGAAACGCTTCCCAGAAAAACTGACAACGATCGACGATGGGGGTAAAAGACACAAAGAGATCCCCCGTCTCCTGAGGAGGAATCCCTTGGGCACAACTACCCACCACCAAACACACACTATCCGGCTGATACAGGCCCGCCTGATGCCTTAATTGTTGGACGACCGGGGAAAAGTGCCCCAAGCAATCTAAAAACAATCGGGTCGTTAAACTTGCCCCCTGGCCAGCACCCTGAACCACAGGAATCCGCACCCCATTCGGATGAACGATCGCCCCTTGGAGTTCCGCTTGCTCCAGCAGCCTTCCCCCCCAAGCCAAAAACTTCTGTTTAATCTGCTCCAACAGCGTCACCGGAGACACCCCCACATTGAGCACATCCCGCACCCAAAACTCCGGGCCATCCCCAAAAGCAATACGTCCCGGATTATATTCCGAAGCGATCGTCCCCTCCAGTTCCCCCTCCGTCAGCAACTCCAACGCCACCAAAACCCGCAACTCCGATCGGGAAATATTCCACTCCTGTTCCCGCCCCCGCAGAATCCCCCGCTCCACTACCGCCACCCGCCAGCCCTGACGCTGCAACGCCGCACCGACGATAATTCCCAGCGTACCGCCCCCCACCACCACATCCCACTCCACCTCCGGCAGCCCCGTCAGAGACTCCGTTACCCACCGAGACACTGGGGACATTGAACTGGGAGCCGTAGAAACCTGCATCCGTTGCCAGAGCCGATCGGCTTGACGCAGCGATGCCAGAGGATTACCCGGTACAGAAGCAAGGAAACGATCGAGATTCATGGGAGTTAGGGGTTAGGGGTTAGGGAATAGGGGAGAGTTTTGAGTTATGAGTTTTGAGTTTTCAGTTGGGGGATTAGGGGCTAGTACGCTGAGGCACAAACTAGCCTACCATTAGAGATGTAAGCACTATACGCTAAATTTTTCTATGTCTAGGCTTGCACCTGCATTGAGCATTTTAGTCTTAGATCCTCAGTTTCTTCTCGATTAAAAGCCAAGGTTGAACAACGAAGATTAAAGAAACCGGGGATCTCGGTGTAATACCAACCAGACCAAGGCAAGGCATTAGTCGCTTAACAGTGATAGTCAAACTTCTGCCTCAGTGTACTAGGAAATCTGGTTCGGTTCCCCTCTTGAGAGAGATTAGGACTAGGG
>DALYGI010000144.1:0-6522 GCA_031971595.1 Prochlorotrichaceae cyanobacterium CTOTU29312 | reverse complement strand
TCGGTTCCCCTCTTGAGAGAGATTAGGACTAGGGGCAAAGGAATCTGGCTCGGTTCCCCTCTTGGGAGGGGTTAGGGGTGGGTCAGATCCCCAACTCAAAATTCATAACTAAAAACTGTCCCCTAACCCCTGTCCCCTATAACCTACCCCCTCTCCCCTAACTTTTGTAAAGTTGCCTTAATACAGCCTTGACAGAAATAATTGCTTACGCGGAAAATAGCAATTTGTGCAAACTCCTACTCTTCTCAATACTCTTGGCTAACGTTATTGTAATAGGTGCCCAATGGGGCGATGAAGGCAAAGGCAAGATAACCGATTTACTGAGTCGATCCGCTGATGTGGTGGTTCGGTATCAGGGCGGGGTAAACGCAGGACATACGGTGGTTGTCGGGGAGCAAACCCTAAAGCTCCATTTAATTCCTTCTGGCATTTTGTACTCAAAAACGGCCTGTATCATTGGGTCTGGCACGGTCATTGACCCCAAAGCCTTAATTGGTGAGTTAGATCAGTTAGCGGCTTTGAATATTCCCTCTGACCACCTCTTTATTTCCCAGACTGCCCACCTGACCATGCCCTATCACCGCCTGTTAGATACGGCATCGGAGGAACTGCGGGGGGACTATCGCCTCGGCACTACAGGGCGCGGCATTGGCCCCACCTATGCAGACAAGTCGGAGCGTTTGGGGCTGAGAATGATTGATTTGATGGAGTGGGAGCGCCTGACGGATAAAGTGCGCTGGACGATCGCTCAGAAAAATATTGTCCTAGAAAAGCTCTATGGCTTAGAGCCCCTTGATGCGGATGCCATTATTGAGGAATATGCAGGCTATGCCGATCGTCTGCGTCCCTATGTGGTAGATAGCACCTTAAAACTTCACGAAGCCATCCAAACCCGCAAAAATATCCTCTTTGAAGGAGCCCAGGGGACTCTGCTGGATCTTGACCACGGCACCTATCCCTACGTCACCTCCTCCAACCCTGTGGCAGGTGGAGCCTGTATCGGAGCCGGAGTCGGCCCCACCATGATCGATCGGGTGATTGGAGTGGCCAAAGCCTATACCACCCGCGTGGGGGAAGGGCCTTTTCCCACAGAACTCCTAGACGATCGGGGGGATGAACTTGGCGATCGGGGGGCAGAATTTGGTACCACCACCGGGCGCAAACGGCGCTGTGGCTGGTTCGATGCAGTAATTGGCCGGTATGCCGTCCGTATTAATGGCATTGACTGCCTCGCCATTACCAAACTGGACGTGTTGGACGACATGGACGAACTCAAAGTTTGTATTGCCTATGAAGCGGAGGGCGATCGCTTTGAATATTTCCCCACCAGCGCCACCCGTTTACAAAAATGTCAGCCGGTGTACCACAGCCTACCGGGTTGGAAAACCAGCACCTCCCACTGTCGCACCTTGGAGGATTTACCCCCCCAAGCCCTAGCCTATCTCCAATATCTAGCAGGACTGATGGAAGTCCCCATTGCGATCGTTTCGGTGGGGCCCCAACGGGAGCAAACCATTATTGTGGAAGATCCCATCCACGGGCCAAAACGGGGCTTGTTGGCCAATGCAGGCGGCTTGGGCTAGGGGACGGTTTTGAGTGATGAGTTTTGAGTGATGAGTTTTGAGTGATGAGTTTTGAACGATCGGTTTGGAGTTGAAGATTCATCACTGTCTTTATTCCGCCTTGGGCGGGGTTAAAAAATAAAACCTCACCGGGGAACGCCCAAGGTGAGGATGAAGACGCAGTTAGGAGGTATCTTACGCTCTTAAATTAACGGGAACTTCTAAGAATTTTCCATTTTCTTAATAAGTTCTTAATGTAACGGCGTGTGCAACTGGCGTGTTCAACTTAAGTGCCAAGATCCCAAGATCCCCGATTTTTAGGTCTTGATATTTTGGCAATCCTTGTGGATAATGGTAGACCGGCTCGGATCAGGTTAAACACTAGGATTCTGGGACCTGTACGGCAGTTTTGAAAGGAAAAGTTTTATGACATACGCAATTGTAGAAGCCAGCGGCAAGCAATTTTGGCTTGAACCCGGACGCTTTTACGACTTCGATCGTTTAGGGATTGAACCGGATCAACCCATCACCTTTGACAAAGTTCTGCTCGTCAACCATGACGGGGACGTTCACCTCGGACAACCCTACGTGGAAGGGGCCACGGTAGAGGGAACGGTGATGAGCCATCTGCGGGGCCCTAAAATTTTGGTGTACAAAATGCGCCGCAAAAAGAAAACGCGCAAACGCCAAGGTCATCGTCAAGAATTAACCCGCGTGATGGTGAGTTCAATTCGGATGGGTTCGGTTGACCTGGCCTCTGGTCAAGGGGAAGGGGATCTGCCCATCTCCGAATCGGAAATAGAAAACGAATCCTAAAGGTTTAATGAAGCGCTCAACGGGCGTTTTATTTTAAGCTAGACCTTAGAAAAACGGGTCACTGGTCACAATTTTTGTCACGACTTGTCACGATTTAACTGGGAGGATCACAATGGCTCATAAGAAAGGAACAGGCAGTACCCGGAACGGTCGGGACTCAAATTCTAAGCGCCTGGGCGTTAAGCGCTACGGCGGCGAACAGGTGCGGGCGGGCAATATTTTGATCCGTCAGCGGGGCACCAAGGTCTATCCTGGGGTCAATGTGGGCATTGGTGGTGATGATACCCTGTTTGCTCTGGTGGATGGGGTGGTTACCTTTGAGCGCAAAGGCAAAACCCGGAAGCAAGTGAGCGTTTATCCTCCTGTAGCAGAGCTTGCGGTTGCCCAACCCGAATAGGTTGTAAGCCTCGGTTGCCGCCGCCATCATCTCTGATTTCTCTATGGAATCTGTTACCGTAGCGATCGCTTTGGGCAGTAATCTGGGCCAGTCTTACCAGATTTTGACCGAAGCGATCGTTGTTTTGGGGCAAACTGCCGGTATCCAGGTCTTACACCACTCTCCGATTTATCAAACCGCCCCCGTAGGCCCGCCCCAACCGGACTATCTTAATGCTTGCGCCATTCTTCAGGTAACCCATTCTCCTCAGGAGTTGCTGAAGATTCTGTTAGAAATCGAACATCAATTTGGCCGAGTGCGCCGAGAACGCTGGGGGCCTCGTCTGTTAGATTTAGACCTTATTTTGTACGGTCAAGAAATTATTGAAACCCCAAATTTACAGGTTCCCCATCCCCGAATGCGAGAGCGGGCCTTTGTCCTAGTACCCTTAGCGGCTATTGCTCCCCACTGGCGAGATCCCGTCACGGGTCAAAGTATTGAAACCCTAGCAACGATCGTGGATTGCAGTGGGATTCGATTAAAATAAGACCAACTCGCCCAAACTGGCCCCACTCACTTCAGGAAGACTGCCATGCTGACCCTGACTCCCGATCGGATTACGGCTACCACTGAACAAACTGAACAACCTGAGCAATTAGAACAATTACAACAAACAGAGCAAACAGAACAACCTGAAATTTTTTATCCTAGTGGAGATGGAGAACCCTTGGCTGAAACCTTTGTTCACGTTGACGCAATTTTGATGTTGATTGTGCTGTTGCGCCAATACCTACAGGATTGCTTTGAAGCTCAGCAGCCCCTCATTCTGGCGAATCAGTATGTGTACTACGCGGAAAATTTTCCCCGTCTGCGCTTTGCCCCGGATGTGGCGGTAATTTTTGGGGTGAAACCAGGGGCACGGGATAATTATAAAATCTGGGAAGAAAAGCAAGTGCCTGCTGTTATTTTTGAAATCACCTCTCCCAGTACCCAAAAAGAAGATAAAAAGAGAAAAAAAGACCTATACGAAAGCATTGGCGTACAGGAATATTGGTTATTTGATCCCAAAGGGGAATGGATTCCTGAACAGTTGCGGGGTTACCGTCTAACCAAAGATAAGTATCAGCCCATTACCGATCGTTCTTCCCAAGTGTTGGGGCTAAATTTACAACCGGAAGAAGCTTTACTGGGTTTATATCGCCATGACACAGGGGAAAAGTTACTCCTACCCAGTGAAGTGACAGAAGCCCTTAGACAGGAAACGATCGCCCGGCAGTTGGCGGAAAGTACCCTAGAACAAGAACGACAACGGGCAGAACGACTAGCAGAGCAGTTACGACAGCTAGGGGTAGATCCCGATCGTCTGTAGGTCTGGGATTCAAGAAATCCATGAGAGAAATCGATTAAAATAAACTCACTCATTTCAGGAAGACTGCCATGCTGACCCTGACTCCCGATCGGATTACGGCTACCACGGAACAAACTGAACAAGCTGAACAATTAGAACAAACTAAGCAACTAGAGCAAACAGAACAACCTGAAATTTTTTACCCTAGTGGAGATGGAGAACCCTTGGCTGAAACCTTTGTTCACGTTGACGCAATTTTGATGTTGATTGTGCTGTTGCGCCAATACCTACAGGATTGCTTTGAAGCTCAGCAGCCCCTCATTCTGGCGAATCAGTATGTGTACTACGCGGAAAATTTTCCCCGTCTGCGCTTTGCCCCGGATGTGGCGGTAATTTTTGGGGTGAAACCAGGGGCACGGGATAATTATAAAATCTGGGAAGAAAAGCAAGTGCCTGCTGTTATTTTTGAAATCACCTCTCCCAGTACCCAAAAAGAAGATAAAAAGAGAAAAAAAGACCTATACGAAAGCATTGGCGTACAGGAATATTGGTTATTTGATCCCAAAGGGGAATGGATTCCTGAACAGTTGCGGGGTTACCGTCTAACCAAAGATAAGTATCAGCCCATTACCGATCGTTCTTCCCAAGTGTTGGGGCTAAATTTACAACCGGAAGAAGCTTTACTGGGTTTATATCGCCATGACACAGGGGAAAAGTTACTCCTACCCAGTGAAGTGACAGAAGCCCTTAGACAGGAAACGATCGCCCGGCAGTTGGCGGAAAGTACCCTAGAACAAGAACGACAACGGGCAGAACGACTAGCAGAGCAGTTACGACAGCTAGGGGTAGATCCCGATCGCCTGTAGGTCTGGAATCCTAGGGGGACTCATAAATCAGACCTAAGCCGTTGTGAATGCGGGCAGCGGTTCCAGGGGGACGATTCAACACCTTTCCCCCTAAATAGAGGCTACTGGAACTCCCCCCATCCAAATTCACCGCGTCGATCGCTCCGATGCTGACCATTAATTCCGCCATTTCCTGAAGCGTGGGCACTGGGCCACCGGGGATCAGGGCGATCGTTACCAAGAGGATCTGACCCGTGGCGGTTTGCCCCATCGCACTACGGAGGGCCGCCTGCTGACGAAAGGCCAGACTAAAGCCTTCCCCCGCTGCATCCAAAACCACTTGGCCGTTTTTCACCAACAGAGGCCCCGCGCCCACCATATAGGGATAATCCTCAAGGCTGGAAGGGGTGTAGGTTTGTCCCAAGCGAACCTCAGTGCCTACGGGCAGTTGGCGGGCTTGGGTTCCACTGGCTCTGGCCGCCAGCACATATCCCTGATTGGGGATGGAAAAGGTTTCCGTTCCTGCTTTGCCCGATCGCTGCACCTGGGTCACCCGATCGCCCACCACACTTAAAACCGTTTCCCCATCAATCAGCGGAGAGTACGTCTGCCCCCACAGGGGCGTATAACGAGCCATGCCCCCCTGCACATAGCCGCTGTTGAGGTGGGTGAGGGGTAGGGTTTGCCCTCCCAGATCTAGGGTTTCCCGGAGGCTGAGACGATCGAAGACTAGGGACTGGGGTTCATTGCGCCAGGCCACAACACCCCGGTTCAAAATGGGGCCAGAAATCCAGTCTCCCCCCCGCCGAATGGCCCCCAAGGGCAGTTGATTGTTGCGGTTAAAATAGCCCGCATTGACCCCCAGAAGCGCTCCGGTATCTGCCATTAAGCGGGGCAAGGGTTGCAAATGGGCTAGGGATTGGAGGTGGGTACTGGGTAGCAGAGGACGCAGTTGAAACCCAGACCCCCATTGGCTTTGATCCAGAGTTAACCAGACTACGGGAAAGGATTTGGTTTTGCTTTTCACCCAGCCCTGTTGCCAGGTGATCCCTTTCGCCCAAGCGATCGTTTGGGTTGGGAAGGCCTGCATGGACGGCAGAAAATCAATCACAATGCGGGGGGGATTGCTTAACCGAGAAACCTGAGGTACCAAGCTGGGGGAAACGGTGGCGGTGAGATAGGTCTGAGGGGGAGGTGGGGCTCCGGTCAGGGGGGGCAAGGGGGATTGCACTTGTAACTGTAGGCTTTGGGCTACGGGATCTTGCTGAAGAAAGGCTGCAAATTGCCCTTGTGCTGCACTGCCCAGAAAAGGCTCGCCTAGGGCTCCTTCCAAAATGAACAGCCACCGATGCTGGCTTGCGCTGACCTTCTCCTGTTGAACGCTCAATATTCCCGGTCGATCCACCTCCAGCACCACACGGTACCCCTGCCCCTGTTGGGCTAAACGCAGGGCTTGTACCGTAGCTGGGGGAATCTTGAGCCGCAAAACCCCCGCCTCCACCTGGGCTGTCCATCCCCCTGGGTTGAGTAACGGCGACAAGCTGAGGTAGCGGGACTGGGTGGTTAAGGTGGTGT
>DALYGI010000143.1:0-9600 GCA_031971595.1 Prochlorotrichaceae cyanobacterium CTOTU29312 | reverse complement strand
TCAAAAATGTAGATTCAAAATGATCAAAATGAGAATTGCTACCTATTTCCCCGTTGATTAGCGTACCTTTAGATTTGTCTGGAGTACCAGAGTTGTGGTAAGACTAACTGAGGCTACTGAGTCTCCTGAGGCTACTGATGCTACGGCTCGATCGTTCTGGTAGGGGGGGTGAGATGCCTACCCAGCGAGTTCAGAAGAAGATTGGTTTCAGGTTCTACCATTTTTTGATTGTTCTGAAGATGTCCTCTCGATGAAGGATTCCAAAATCGATGGTTGTGAGTGCTGGTTCTTACCCGAATTTCTCCAGTGATTCCCCGGTGCTGGATCCTAGTCCGGTATCCCCTGAGGATGTTGCGGCTAATCTGTCCGTGGGGTTCCTGACTGCTAGGAAAGCTCAGAGCCAAAATTCCTTGCGGTTTGTGATGTTTCCCGTGGGGGATCTGGATTTAGCGATCCCCATTGCTACGGTGGTGAAGGTGGTGAATTTGGGCACGGTGAAGGGCAGTGGCCAATCCCCTTGGGGGGTGACGGCGTTGGGGAGTCAGCCTTATACGGTCATTGATTTACACCATTATTTATTTCAAACGCCCCTGCCCCCTTCTGCCCAAGGAGGCTACCTGGTGCTGATTAGCTTGACGACTGGGGAGTTAGTGGGGATTCCTACGATGTGTACCCCGACCTTGGTGGAGGCCAACTGGGAGCAGATCCGCTTGTTGCCCGATGCCTATCGTAAGTCCGATCGTCTTGCGGTGGCCAGCCATCTGATTCGTTGGGCAAACCCAGAAACCCAGGGGGATCACTTTTTATTTGTGTTGGATGTGAATGCCTTGTCAGACTTGACCTGGCGATCGTGACCTAACTAGAGGATTCCAGGGTGGCGGCTAACACTTCCAGCAAAACTTCGATTTCTGACCGGGTGTTATAGTGCGCCAAGCTCGCCCGAATTACGCCGCCTTGCTCCGTTAAATTCAGAGCCTGGATTAGACGTTGGGCATA
Source organism: Prochlorotrichaceae cyanobacterium CTOTU29312 (assembly GCA_031971595.1). Classification (GTDB taxonomy): domain Bacteria; phylum Cyanobacteriota; class Cyanobacteriia; order Prochlorotrichales; family Prochlorotrichaceae; genus JBEAPM01. The sequence goes on along the minus strand of DALYGI010000143.1, from coordinate 8,604 downwards.
AAAGTGACCGTGACGAACCCCAATATGGGCCTGCCCTAGGGCTTCTGTGATGGCAGCCGGAGACGGCTGAGCCACCGTAAAGGCGATCGTGGGAACACGGGTTTCTAGGTCGGCATTGGCCGGCCCCACCAAGGTGACCCCAGGGATATTGCCTAAGCCATCGATTAACCGTTGGGCTAAATCTTGCTCGTAGTTGGCAATGACCTGAAAACAATCTGAAACGATCTCTGGAAAGGGCTTGCCCACCAGACCCAGTTGGGATCCTAGCTCTTCTAAATAGTCACAGAGCCCCAGATTGCCATAGGTCAAATCGTAGCTAACACCTCCCGGTTGAAATTTATCGGGAACCCGATCGATAAAACAATGGTTAAACCGGGGTAATGCTTCTAAGGATTCTAGTTGACCAAAGAGAACCGCTTGACGGGTTCCAAAGACCTTATAAAAGCTAAAGGCATAAAAATCTACCCCCCAATCCTGTAATAAAAGTTGGCGATGGGGAGCATAGGCCACACCATCCACACAAACTTGGATTTGACGATCGTGGGCAAACTGGACAATCTCAGGAAGGGGGTTAATACTGCCGAGAACATTAGAGGCATGACCAAAGGCAATTAAACGGGTACGATCGCTGATTAAGGGCTCTAAATCCTGTAGATTTAAACAAAACCCCTGGAGATCGAGGGGCCAGGTTTTAACGATAATGCCTTGGGCTTGCAAATCCATCCAGGGGCTAATATTTGCTTCATGATCGCTATTGGTGACAATAACCTCATCCCCAGGTTGCCAGGTTTGTCCCAAACTCTGGGCCAAAATCCGAAATAAAAGGGAAGCAGTACTCCCAAAAACTAAACACCGGGGATCGGGAGCTTGAATGAGGTGGGCGAGGTCTTCCACTGCCGCATAAAAACGATCGCTAGCATTGAGAGAGGCCGTATAATTTCCCCCTAACTGCACATTACTATTGAGCCAATAATCCACAACCCGGTTAATCACGGATTGCAGCATTTGAGTTCCCCCCGCATTATCCATAAAGGTCGAGTAGCCATCTAAGGCAGGAAAATGACTCCGCACAAAATCAATCGGTAACTAAGGGGAAGAGGCGAGGATCATGGCTTACTCAAACTTACGGGGTGATGTAGAGTGACGGCTTAATCAAGATAAAAAAATGAAGGTAAAAACAGAGCCCATGTTCCTAACACTCTAGCACTAGACTGCCACAGCCCTATTTATTCCAGCGATTCTCCTGATCGAGATGAGGGGCGAGGCAATCTCCCCTGGGTTGCCGTCACACTAGGGCGGGCACGGGGGCATCGTTCGTACATTTGCGGATTCCAGTGAATTTTTCCGATTCCCTTCCCTTTTTGCAAAATTGGTATAAATTAGGGCTACCGATGGGCGGGTGGTCTAGCAGTCTCGTAGTTGACGGCTCTATTCCGATCTGTCCTCTTTCAGTTGGCCATCCTCTTGGCTTGGGGGAATATTAATGATGCACCGTATTTTTAAGGATCAAACCGGTCAGGCAAGTTGCATCTTGTCTCTGTGGGCACTGTCTACCCTGCTCCTAGGGGCTCCCCAGGTTGTGCTGGCTCAGGTGGGCGAATCCCCTAGCGCCGTTACCCAGGCTAGCATTTGGGAATTTAATCACCAGACCAACCAGTTGCGCTTAACCTTGGCTCCGGGAGTTGCACCGCGTTATTTTCTCCTAGCCCGTCCCATGCGGATTGCCATTGAATTTCCGTCCTCCCTGGAGGTTTCTCCCGCATCGTTTCAATATGATGGGGCGGTGGAGCAGTTAACGGTTTCGCCTCAAGACAACGGCAATCTTCGGCTTATTTTGCAACTACGATCGGGGGTGGAACTTCAGCCCAAACAGGTGGCTTTACAACAGGTTGACCCTAGCCGCTGGCTCATTACGCCCCTTTTGGTAGCCCCTGCGGGTGCTGCCCCTGTCTCAAGTTCCCCGGCAGCCCCAGTTTCCCCCACTGCAACCCCTGCCCTAACTTCCCCTGCGGCAACCATTGCCCCCGTTGCTACGATTCCCCCTGCCCTGTCTAACATTCCGGTGGGAGTGGATTCGATTTTTGAACCCCCGGCCACGGGACTTAACCCAGAGCGATCGTTTCCGGGGACAGATTCCATGACTCAGGTTCCCCTAACACGTCCTGAGCGAACCGCCCCATCTACCCCCGATCCCCTGGATAATCCTTTTCCGACCCAAATTGTGGAACTGCGCCCCCCCGCATCTGCCCCGGTAGCGGCCCCCCCTGCTCCAGCGATCGAGCGATCGACTCCCTCCCCACAGGCGGCCCCCATTTCTATTCCCGTTTCTGCTCCTATTCCGGTATCTACCCCAGAGCCCACAGTCCCATCTGGAGATTCTAATTCTCCCCAAACTCTGGCAATTCAGCCCAGTTCCCCACCGGCTCAAATTCCCGTTTCACCCGCTACCCTACCCATCCCCACCCCTGAAACTACGGAGAAACCTGCCCCTTTAGCCACTCGTCCGGTGGTGGAACCCCTAGAACCGATCGCTCCGCCCCAAGCGGCCAGCCCCTCCCGGCCCGTGACCTCCTCCCAGAGCCTTCCCCGGCCAGAACCGATCGCCATGCCTCCCGCAGAACCCACACGCCCTCCCGTTACCCTCTCCACCGTTCCCCTCACACCAGTTCCTGTTACATCAGTGTCTCCTGCTCGATCAGCGAGAGCTACGGAATCAACGGAATCTACTGATTTAACCCCTCCAAACGATCGTCCTGCCCAGCCGTTTAACGCTCAACCCCAGCCCCAGAACCCTACCCAGTCCATTACCAAACTAGAATTTGGTCAACCCCTTCCCATCAGCGGTAGGACTCCCAGCACGGCTCAACCCAACTCTCAACTCCCGGAAGTGTCCCTGCCTTTGGCCGCAACTCCCCTTCCCGGTGCGGTAGCCCTAACCGCCATTCCTGCCCTAGGGGAATCCCTTAGCCCCACTATTCTTTTAGCCAAAGGTAGTCCCATTCCATTGCGCTATACGGGAACAGTCCCCCTTCAGATTGGAACAAGTTCGCAGCGCCAAGAGGTTTTAGTGGTGGATGAAGACATCAAATCTCCTCAAGGCCAGGTGATTATTCCGGGGGGAAGTCAAGTTATTGGGCATTTTGAAACCAATTGGCGAGGCAGTCGTTTTATTGCCCAAGCCATTAGTTTAGGAGCCTACAACCAAACGATCGAAGCCCAGTCCGATCGTTTAGGAGGCGATCGTTCTCTAAACCCCTTAAGTATTGGTGCCGGATCCGGAACCGGAGCCATTGCAGGCACTCTGATCGCTGGGGGCTTTGGAGCCTTAGGAGGAGCAGCGATCGGAGCCGTATCGGGTTACTTTATCTCTCCCCAATCCGCTACGTTGGAGCCCTATCAAATCTTAACGGTGTATTTGGCCGAAGATTGGCTTGCTAATTAGGGAATAGGGAATAGGGAATAGGTAAATCCTAAATCCTCATACATTGTAAAATCAGGCTTGTGGCTGGTAGGGCGTGGCAGTAACCTGCTGTAACCTTCTGCATAGTAGGCTTTGATGCGTTGATACTTTACCGCGTTACGCTGTTGCTAACAAATCCTACGGTTATTCCCTACTCCCTACTCCCTATCCCCTGTTCCCTGTCCCCTATCCCCTATGTTTGTCCCAGAAACAGAAATTTCTCGGCTGTGTGAACTAATGCCTGCGTCGGGACGTATGTATATCAAAATACAGAACAAACCGGAGCAGCGATCGGTTTTAGAGATGACATTCCCTCTACCGTGGCAGCGGCAAAAGGTCATCGCCATTAACTTTGATCTCTGGCAACGCTTAACCCAAGGGCAACGGGATCTCCTTCTCCTACGATCGGTGAGTTGGCTGTTGGGAGTTAAGTGGTTTAAGGCAGATATTTACCAAGGGGCAACCGCTGTGGGATTGGTGGCGAGCATTGGGGAGTTTTTTGATGGCGATTTAGTAGGGTTAGTAGGAGCCGGAGGGCTGACCGTGTTGGCGGCGATGCAGGTGTGGCGCATCAACCGGAACCCTGAGCGCGAACTAGAAGCGGACGAAGCAGGAATCCGTATTGCAGGCAGACGGGGCTATACAGAAATGGAAGCAGCCAAACATCTCTACACAGCGATCGAGCGCGTAGCTCAACTGGAAGGAAAAAACCAACTAGACTTTGCCCAGTTAATGCGCTGCCAAAACCTCAAAACGATCGCTGGGGTTAGGGGGCAGGTTATAGGGAATAGGGAATAGGGAGTAGTTTTGAGTTTTGAGTTTTGAGTTTTGAATTGATGATGTTCAATAAAATTAAAGACTTCAATTCCTGCAATTCTTAATTCTTCAATTCTCATTATGGAAACCTTGCTCTTGCTCCCGTCGGCTGAGAATATTCTCAATAGCTCTCAGATCCCCGGTTTCTGGGAAATAGCACCTATACCCTAAAATCTACCTATTCCCTACCCCCATTCCCCTATTCCCTATTCCCTACCCCCTATTCCCTAAACATCATGATTCCTTTTCGCATTGGCAATGGTTACGATATTCACCGCCTCACGATCGGGCGGGATCTAATTCTTGGTGGTGTTAACATTCCCCATGAGATGGGGCTGGATGGCCATAGTGATGCGGATGTGTTGACCCATGCCATTATGGATGCCCTCTTGGGGGCTTTGAGTTTGGGGGATATTGGCCATTATTTCCCGCCGACGGATCCCCAGTGGAAGGGAGCGGATAGTCTGAAACTGCTGGCCCAAGTGCATAGCCTCATTCGCAGTAAGGGCTGGCAGGTGGCCAATATTGACTCGGTGGTGGTGGCTGAACGCCCAAAACTCAAACCCCATATTGAAGCGATGCGGGGCAAGATTGCAGAAACTCTGGGCATTGCACCGGATCAAGTGGGGGTTAAGGCGACTACCAATGAAAAACTCGGCCCCACGGGCCGCGAAGAAGGGATTGCGGCCTATGCGGTGGCTCTCCTGTCTGCTGAGTAGCTATCCAGGTTTAACGGAACATAATGCTCACGGAACTTTCTTCGTGAATGCGCCAAATGGCTTCTCCAATTAGGTTCGCCACTGAGAGGGAAACCAGTTGAGGAAAGCGCTTGTCCGGCGGCAGGGGAATGGTATTGGTAACAATCACTTCCTCAAAGACCCCCGGAGCTAGGCGCTCAATGGCTGGGGGCGAAAAGACCGCATGGGTAGCACAGGCATACACTTCCTTGGCTCCTTGTTCCCGCAATAGGCGGCCCCCTTCGCAAATGGTGCCTGCGGTGTCAATCATGTCGTCTACTAAGACAGCGGTTTTGCCCTTCACATCCCCAATTACGTTGAGCACTTCCGCCACATTGTGAGCCTGACGGCGCTTGTCAATAATTGCCAGGGGGGCTTCGTTTAATTTTTTGGCAAAGGCCCGGGCCCGGGCCACCCCGCCCACATCGGGGGACACGACGACTAAATCCGAGAGGGGCTTGGTGCAGAGATAATCTAAAATGACGGGAGTGGCATAGACGTGATCAAAGGGAATGTCAAAATAGCCCTGAATTTGAGCGGAGTGTAAATCCATGGCTAAGACCCGATTGGCCCCCGCTTCGGTGATTAAATTGGCCACTAACTTAGCGGTAATGGATTCCCGACCAGCGGTTTTGCGATCGGCCCGGGCGTAGCCATAATAAGGAAGAACCGCCGTAATCTGCCGAGCGGAAGCCCGACGACAGGCATCAATCATGATCAACAGTTCCATCAGGTTATCGTTCACCGGATGGCAGGTGGGTTGCAACAAATAGACATCACAACCCCGAATCGATTCTTGAATTTGAATATATAACTCACCATCCGCAAAGCGCTTACGCACCATGGGCCCCAAGTCTATCCCTAGGTAACGAGCGACCTCTTCTGATAGGGAGACATTGGCTGAACCTGCAAAGAGGCGAAGCCGGTGGTGATCGGAAACGGAAGAAAATGTAGATGGAAATGGTAAGGTCGCAGAGCGAATCACAGCCAACCCTCGCGTTACTTTGGGCTAATTTTAACATCCAACACAGAAACTCAACACTCCAGCCTCAAAACTGAACCCTTAAACTCAATCTAACCTTATCCCACCTCCCCCTAAGCGTCCGTCAAGGTCTATACTACATTAGTAACAATTCTTTACGTTTCTCAGGTCACTTCCCGAAGCGTAAAGATCATCGTTTTACCTTGTCCATGAGTAGTTTATCTTCAACGCGGAAACGCGCTCTGATTACGGGAGCCACCAGTGGTATCGGTCGGGCAACGGCTCTCGCTTTTGCACAACAGGCTTCTACACCAGAGGCAGCTTTTGATCTCATTCTATTGGGTCGCTCTCCCGTTAAAATAGATCAGGTGTTGGCAGAGGTTAGCGCCTGTGGGTGTGACGTGACGGCTTATCCTCTTGATTTTTCAGAGGTGGATCAGATTTTGCCGAGGCTCCAAGCCATTCAGCAAGAGGTAGGCGGCATTGATATTCTCGTAAATTGTGCGGGTATCGGGTATACCGGATCCATTGCTAGTATTACGCTTCAGGATTGGCAGACTCTACTAACTCTGAACTTAACCAGTGCGCTTCAATGTGTACAAGCGGTACTCCCCAGGATGCGCCAGCAACAATCCGGCCACATTATCAATGTTGCGTCGATCGCTGCCCAGCAGGTGTTTCCTGATTGGGGAGCTTATTGTGTCAGTAAGGCGGCTCTGGCCACGTTGTCAAAAGCGATCGCGGTGGAAGAGCGAGGTCATGGCATTCGAGTGACGACGATTTATCCGGGCTCGGTCAATACTCCTCTGTGGGATACCGATACGGTTAGCTCTACCTTCGATCGCAGCAAAATGTTAACCCCTGAAATTGTGGCTCAGTCCATTCTTCAAGTGGCGATGCTTCCCCCTGGGGCGATCGTGGAAGAATTGACCCTCATGCCCAGTGCTGGAGCGCTGTAGAAATTGCTGAAGGACTCCTTACAAGTACTTTAGAAAAGTACACCAGTTAGCCCTCTTATTTTTTTATTTGGAAAGGATTTTCGGATTTATGGATACGACTCAACTTCAAACACTGAACGGACTTCCTGATCAGGGAAAAGCATTAACGGTTCTTCCCGATCGTACCCTCTCCAAGGGAGTTCCGCAAACCGAAGTGAGCCAAGAGGAAATGAGGAATGCCATCCGCACCATACTGTTAGGGGTGGGAGAAGATCCTGAACGGGAAGGGTTATTGAAAACCCCTAAACGGGTGGCGGAGGCCATGCAGTTTTTGACCAGTGGCTATCAGCAATCCTTAGAGGAATTGGTGAATGGGGCAATTTTTGATGAAGGCCATAATGAAATGGTACTCGTGCGAGACATTACGGTTTTTAGTCTTTGCGAACACCACATGTTGCCGTTTATGGGTAAGGTTCATGTTGCCTATATTCCTACTCAAAAAGTGGTGGGACTGAGTAAATTAGCCCGCATTGTTGAAATGTATGCCCGTCGGTTGCAGGTGCAGGAGCGTCTGACTCGGCAAATTGCGGAGGCCGTTCAGGAAATTCTGGATCCCCAAGGGGTTGCGGTGGTGATGGAAGCGACCCACATGTGTATGGTCATGCGGGGGGTGCAAAAGCCGGGGTCTTGGACGGTGACCAGTGCCATGCTGGGGGTCTTTCAGGAGGATCAACGCACCCGTGATGAGTTTCTGAGTTTGATTCGTCATCAACCCTCTTTTATGTTTTAGGGTTTAGGCTTTAGGCTTTAGGCTTTACGTTTGAGCATAGTTAGTTTGAGCGTAATTAGTTTGATCACTCGGCCCCATTTCCCCGATTTTCCATGAATACCTGGATTTATCAAACACAAGATCTGGCTAATCATTGGGTGTCTGCCCAGTTAGGACATTTAACGCCTCTGAGTCTGTTGATTCTGTTGCTGGCGGGGCTAATGACGAGTTTGACTCCCTGTATGTTGTCCATGTTGCCCATTACCTTAGGGTATTTGGGGGGATATACTTCCACCGATCGCTCAGATTACTCCCGTTGGCAGGGTTTGGCGCAATCCCTCTGGTTTTCCCTCGGATTGGCGACCACCTTGGCCGGTTTGGGGATGATAGCGGCGATCGTGGGGCGGGTGTATGGACAAGTGGGCTGGGGCGTTTCTGTGATCGTTAGCCTCATTGCGATCGTGATGGGGCTGAATTTATTAGAACTGCTACCCCTTCAGTTTCCCAACTGGGGCACTCCAGACTGGATCCCAAGCCACTGGCCCCGCAGTGTGCGCTCCTATGGGCTGGGGTTAACCTTTGGTTTGGTGGCTTCCCCCTGTAGCACCCCCGTATTGGCCACTTTGTTGGCGTGGATTTCGACCACCCAAGATCCGATCGTGGGGGGAGGGTTACTGTTAGCCTATGGGATCGGCTATGTCTCCCCTTTAATTCTGGCGGGGGTTTTTATGAGTAATCTCAAGGCAATTTTGTCTTTAAGGCAGTGGTCGGGTTGGATTAACCCCACCAGCGGGGCGTTATTGTTTGGGTTTGGGGTGTTTTTATTGTTAAATTGGGTTCCAGGGTTGTTGTTAGGGACATGGGTTTAATAAACCCGTAAGTTTATGTTTAAACCACAGAGG
>DALYGI010000142.1:0-9643 GCA_031971595.1 Prochlorotrichaceae cyanobacterium CTOTU29312 | reverse complement strand
TGAAGCTGTATATACTAAGCATCAATTCTCATGGGCTTTAGTAACCTTATATTACTCAAATTACTTTAGTGCGCTTAGCATGAATCGGTTGGCAGGAAGAGCTATTTCAACAACTAACGGTAGATCCTATGATATTACTGCTGACACCATCCAGAGCAACTTTTTCATCGAAAGAATAACTGCGAATAATCACATATCTGTTTGGAGTACTAATTATAGTTTATACGCTAGCTTTAATTGGCAGGATTCTTCTTACGATGGAACACTGATTAAAGTAAATATAGGATCTCAGGATCATTATGAGAGAAAAAGTCGAGAGTTTATAAACTATCATCCTGATAGCTATAAGGAACTACTCCAATCAAAGTCTAGGGAAAATCTAATATCGTTTTTTGGCAAATACTATAACTCTTCACCTAGCACTGTGATGCTCTTGCCGTTTACTAATGATATGGAAAAAGTAGTGGCCAACCTTGAATGCCGTGCAGTAGGTAGACAAGTAATTGTTCTCCGCATACTTCGTGAGGTCTTTAATATATTGCAACCTACTTCTAAAAAAATTGTAAGCCAATACTTTTCTGGCTTCTCAAAAAATATTATGAGCCGCCCACCTTTTAATTCCAAATTAAAAATTGTTTTTCAAGAACTTATTAAAGATTTCTTATATTAAGCTGATCAGCATCTCGATTTCCTGATCACTTTTATGAAGTGCGATCGTCTTAGGTTGGGTTGAGGTACGAAACCCGAAAAGCTCAAATTTATTATGCTTTAAGAGCGATCGTTCTTGGGGTATGGATGACAGGGGATCGTTTTTCAGAGCGATCGGCGGTTATAAGGGGCAATAGGATTGGAGTAATTTAATCACTTTCGTATCATCGATCGGTTTAGATAGAAAATCCGTTGCCCCCACCATGTTAGCCCGGATTCGATCCACCACTCCATCATTGCCGGTTAAAATAACAACAGGGGTTTTCTTAAGGGCAGAAACCCGGCGGATTTGGGCACAAACTTCATAGCCATTGGCGACAGGCATGATTAAATCCAAGAAAATCAAAGCAGGTTTCTGGCTTAAAAGGATTGGGACAGCCCGAAGGGAATCCCGGATACCCACAAACTGGTATCCTTCTCGCTCCACAATAATTTGCATAATTTGACAAATTTGGGGACTATCATCAATACAGGCAATTAAGGGTGCTTTTTTCGGTTGTGTTGGGGGGGTAGAAAAGAAAGGAAAAGCAATCAATCGCCCTGATGCACTTTGTTTGTAGATTATAAACGACTTGTCGCTTATAAGCGACTGGATGAGATGATGTTCATGGAGTGCATCCTTACAGGTGGCATCACAAGTTTTTCAGAGCGATCGTTTTTGGCGTTATAATTACACCAGCAAAACGATCGAGGAGAAATTAGCAATATGGTAGTTCGTCAGCCTCGCTATAGCAAAAAAGAGTTTGCCCAACGGGGCGATCGTTGGTATGAAACTCAGATTCGCCAACAAGTTGAAGTGGGTAATTATGGAAAGATTGTAGCGATCGACATTGAAACAAAAGAAAGAGCTAAAAGATGTCGTCGGCTAAAGTATGAAGCCATTCTAGCAAAAGTTCCCGATGTCGAGCCAGAACCCTATGACAGGATACCGATCGTCTAAATAACCCAAGGCAATGGGTTGAAGTAAATTGAGAGGAAAGTGGGCAAAGTTGCCATAATCAAATCATTAGGAATACTCTCCAGATTACTCCATAGCCTTACCCCTCAACCTTAATTCCTCTGGTACCCCCTGCTGCACAAGGTCGAGTTTCTTGTAAACTAGAGCATACCCTTTAGCCAGCCTTGGAAACGATCGTGAGTAACGCAAACGCCGGACGCTATACCGACACCATCAATCTCCTCAAGACAGATTTCAGTATGCGGGCCAATGCGGTGGAGCGGGAGCCGCAAATTCAGCAGTTTTGGCAGGAGCAGCAGATTTACGATCGCTTGGCGACGGAGAACCCCGGCGATTTCTTTATTATTCACGATGGTCCCCCCTATTCCAATGGCGATCTGCACATGGGGCACGCCCTCAATAAGGTGCTAAAGGATATTATTAACCGCTATCAACTTCTCCGGGGGCACAAAGTCCGCTACATCCCCGGCTGGGATTGTCATGGTTTGCCCATTGAACTCAAGGTGTTGCAATCTCTGTCCAAAACAGAACGATCGGAACTGACCCCGATTAGTCTGCGGGAGCGGGCTAAAACCTGGGCACTGGCTCAGGTGGCCAATCAGTTAGAGGGGTTTAAGCGCTTTGGGGTTTGGGGTGATTGGCAGTCCCCCTACCTGACCCTTAAGCCAGAGTATGAAGCAGCCCAGTTAGAAGTGTTTGGCCAAATGTTCCTCAAGGGCTATATCTACCGGGGCTTGAAGCCTGTTCACTGGAGTCCCAGTTCCCGCACGGCCCTCGCAGAAGCGGAGCTAGAATATCCCGATGGTCACATTTCCCCTAGCCTCTATGGGGCGTTTCGGGTGACCGCAGTAGCGGAGTCTTTGCGATCGTCTTTGCAGGAGTATGTGCCGGATTTAGGGTTAGCCATTTGGACGACTACCCCGTGGACAATTCCCGGAAACCTAGCGGTGGCGGTCAATGGAGCCCTCACCTATGCGATCGTGGATACGGGACTGGATAACCTCAGTGCGGACGCGAAGTCCCAACCTCCCCGTTACTTAGTGGTGGCTTCAGACCTCGTGGAGTCTTTAGCGGAACTGTGGCAAATGCCCCTTTCCGTAGTAGCGCGGGTTATGGGTTCAGCCCTAGAGGGAACAACCTACCGCCATCCTCTCTACGATCGGGAAAGTCCGGTGATTCTGGGCGGAGACTACATCACCACGGAATCGGGGACGGGCTTAGTGCATACCGCTCCCGGCCACGGTCAGGAAGATTTTATTGCCGGACAAAAGTATGGTTTACCGGTACTCTGTCCCGTGGATGAGTTAGGGAACTTCACCGCCGAAGCAGGCCCCTTTGCAGGGTTAAATGTGCTCAATGATGCCAATGAAGCGGTCACTACCGCACTGGAAGAAGCGGGCAGCCTGATTTTGCGCCATCCCTATGAACACCGCTACCCCTACGACTGGCGTACTAAGAAACCCACCATTTTCCGAGCCACTGAACAGTGGTTTGCGTCCGTGGAAGGCTTTCGAGAAGAGGCCCTCAAGGCGATCGAGTCCGTGCAGTGGATTCCCGCCCAAGGTCAGAACCGCATCACTGCAATGGTCAGTGAACGATCGGACTGGTGTATTTCCCGGCAGCGCAGTTGGGGCGTACCCATTCCCGTGTTTTACCATCGGGAAACGGGAGAAGTGCTGATCACCGCAGAAACCCTCGCCCATGTCAAAACGATCGTTGGGGAACAGGGCTCTGATGCTTGGTGGCGATTGACTGAAGCGGAGTTACTGCCAGAGACTTACCGGGATGTGGCGGATCAATACTGCAAAGGTACGGACACCATGGACGTTTGGTTCGACTCCGGTTCCTCTTGGGCCGCAGTGGTACAACAAGCGGGACTTAAGTATCCAGTAGATTTGTACTTAGAAGGCTCTGATCAGCACCGGGGTTGGTTCCAATCCAGTTTACTCACCAGTGTTGCCGTCAATGGCCACGCCCCCTACCAACGAGTCCTCACCCACGGTTTTGCCCTGGATGAAAAGGGACACAAAATGAGTAAATCCCTCGGCAATGTGGTGGATCCCCTCGTGATCATCAACGGGGGCAAAGACCAGAAGAAAGATCCCGCCTACGGTGCAGACATTCTGCGACTGTGGGTGTCCTCCGTGGACTACTCCAGTGATGTCCCCATTGGCAACACCATCCTCAAACAGTTGGCGGATGTGTACCGCAAAGTCCGCAACACCGCCCGCTATCTCCTGGGAAACCTCCACGACTTTAACCCCGCCACCGATGCCGTTCCCTACGACCAACTCCCTGAACTCGATCGCTACCTCTTGCACCGCATAACCGAAGTGTTTGCGGAAGTCAGTGATGGCTTTGAGAACTTCCAGTTTTACCGCTTTTTCCAGACGGTGCAAAACTTCTGTGTAGTGGACTTATCCAACTTCTACCTGGATATTGCCAAAGATCGCCTCTACATCAGCGCTCCCAAGGACTCTCGCCGTCGCAGTTGCCAAACCGTTCTGGCCATCGCCATCGAAAACCTCGCCAAGTCGATCGCCCCGGTGCTGTGTCATACGGCAGAGGATATTTGGCAAAATTTACCCTATGGGATCCTGTGTACAGGTGAGGAAAAATCCTTATCCGTGTTCCAAGCAGGGTGGGTGCAGTGGGAACCCCAGTGGCAACAGCCAGAACTGGCGCAGAAGTGGCAACAGATCCGCCGAGTCCGCACGGAAGTCAATAAAGTCCTAGAACAAGCCCGCAACGACAAAACGATCGGTGCCTCCCTCGAAGCCAAAGTCTTACTCTACGTGGCTGATCAAACCCTGCGGCAACACCTAGAAGCCCTCAACCCCAGCACCAATTTAGTTTCCAGCCCCGTCACTCCCGCCCCCGTAAGCGATCCCGAAGAACTAGAAGAAGCCGTAGCTGTCGAAGCAGAAGTGCTGAGTCCAGAAGACGAAAACCGCACTATCCCCACACTTCACGATCTGAAAAAGAACCTCGAAAACTTAATCCGCTGGGCCAGTGAGAATCGGCAGTTATTCTCCTTGTTAGCCCTACTACTAGGGGCACTGGTGCTCGTCAACGTAGCGATCGCCTTACTCACCGCAGTGCGTACCTTCCCCGTACTGCCCGAAGCCCTACAGGTGGTGGGTCTAGGCTACTCCGCCTGGTTTGTCGTTCGTAAACTATTGTGGGCAGAGCATCGGAGGGAAGTGTTGCGCCAGTGGGAAAGCCTAAAAACCAGCATTCTCGGCTCAGGTCTTGCGGATAGCCTCTTCAATTACTACCCCAGTTCAGCAGGAGAAACAACCCGAAACCCTGTCCGAGAATCCACGATCGAAGAGCCTCCCGTCTCCAGTGAACCCACTCAGCCTGAAGTGAAAACCGCCGGTAATGCCGTGGATGAACTGCGCTACCTCTTCCTCGCCTCTCAGGTAGAGTTAGTGGACTCCGTTGCGATCTTAGAAGCCTTACCCCATAAAGTGGTCACAGAAGATCTAGCAGTGGGAATGGTAAAAGCAGAGGGTTGCAAATGCGATCGGTGTTGGAACTACTCCACTTACGTGGGTCAATTTAGCAACTATCCCGACTTGTGTGAGCGGTGCGTTCCCATTCTCGATCGTATCGATCGTTCTCAAACTTTTGCCTAAAAGAGATGACGAAATGTTGGTAGGTCGCCTATAATTTTTAGAGATAAGTTTCTCGATTTCTAGAGATAGTTTGGATCCTCAGTCTTGCATCCTAAAGCTATTTTCTGGTGTGGTTCATACGGTTCACGCTTCGGTCTTGAGTGTTCGATTTCCTCACCTTGGGTCTTTCCTCCATGAATACATCTTCCCTAAAATCCCTTGCCTGCACCTTAGCCCTTGCCCTAGGTGCCATAGGTGTAACCGCTCCTGCAAGTTGGAGCCAACCGGGCCCCGGTCAACGTGGGTTTTGGTGTGATACAAGCTCTGGCGTTCCCACCACAGCCTATCAAAACTCCCAGGGCGGCTATGAACCCTGGATCCGCTGGGTATCGGATCACTTCTCTGGATCGGGTTATGACCCTGTGACCCGTTGCCTGGAAGTTAGCGCTCGTTTAGAAACCTATCGCCTCAATAAGCAACTCAAATTTATTACCGTGGGTTACATCAACCGCCAACCGGTAATTTGTACCGCTAGCCAAGTTAATGGTCGCTGTGAAGGGCTGATTTTCACCCTGAAGCCAGGGCAAGATGCGGTACGCACCCTATCCACATTCCTCGCTTGGCGTGAAGGTCAAGCCGCCACTCCCTCCCTCTATGAAAGTGGTCAAATTCCTTACATTGATGTACGGGATCGGATTGAGGAAAATTTACCAGAGACTACCCCTGTTTTAGGCACTGAGCAGCCCACAGTAGAAGAAACCACCACGCCAGAAACCCAAACCGAAGAAAACTCGGATACAGAAGACGAGTCTGGTTTACGGGAACTTTAAGGGAGTTGTAACCAGTGTGGAATGCGGTGAACTGCCAAAATGTTGATCCACAATGTTGATCCAAAATGGCGATCGTCGTCCTTAGTGCAAGTGCAAATCTTGGTGCTGGGGGCGGCTTGCCTCGTTGGGGGATGGAATTGGTGTGAGTCAAGTTCAGCCCAGGTGCCATCTCAGTACCTCCAGTCCTTTGCAATCTCCACTGATTTACAAATTCTCATCGAGAATACAACCGTGCGGGTTTATGCAGGGTCAACGGCTGGGTCAGGGGTCATTGTTAACTCTGGCAATAATCGCTACCAGGTGTTGACCAATCGCCATGTGGTGGAATGGGGCAGTCCCGTCAGGATTCTCACTGCCGATCGCCAGTTTCATACCAGCAATAGTGTTCAAATCGTATCCGGTCTGGACTTAGCGATCCTGACCTTTCAGAGCGATCGGCGGTACCCTGTTGCGCCCCTGAGTCCAACCTTGCCATTGGTGGGTACTCCCGTGTATGCGGCGGGTTTCCCCCTCTATCAAGCCGGTCAAGCCCAGGATACCACTGCACTAGGTCGTCAAGCCTTCAATACGACCTCAGGACAAATTGTATGGATTCTGAGCCGCTCTGCTCCAGATGGCTATAGTTTGGGGTACAGTAACGCCGTAGCGATCGGCATGAGTGGCGGCCCCTTATTTAACCCCCAAGGCCAGGTGGTTGGCATTAATGGGCGATCCTCAGGACGAGATGCGGGGTTTGGTCTAGACACCTTAGGCAATGGTCAACTCTGGGATCCGGCTTTTGCGGCTCAGATGGCAGAACTCAGTTGGGGGATTCCCGTTGCAGAGGGCATTCCCGGTTTAGCCATCAGTCCTCAGATCCCTAAGATCTTTGAACCTACGGTCAACTTTGAATCTCCACGTCTTGAACCCACTATCCCAACTCCGGGCACTATCCCAACTCCCGCAAATTCAACCATCGTCAGTCCAGTCAATTCCGGTTTCAATCCTTTCGGTTTGAACCACCCCGGTTCCCCCCTGATTACTCCTACTCCCCTGGAATCTGAGACTGTTCCTGATTCTATTCAACCCTCAGAGACTTTAACCGAATAATCCTGTTCAGTTTTGGAGTTTAACCATGACCTTGCCTCTATTAGCTTCCCCTACCGATCGTCACGCTTCTACTATTCCATCTATGCCAGCGTGGATGATGGCAGCAACTGCCGCTACCGTCATGGGCATTATCCCATTCATCTCCACCGCTCCCGTTCAAGCTGCTTCCGCCCGTGATGTGGCGCGGGTGGCTGTCCCGACCACTGTCCGAATTGATAACCCTCTGAGTCCTGCTAATGGTGGATCTGGTGTCATTGTCTCGGAGAAACGGGGAATTTACACGGTTTTAACAGCCAATCATGTGGTTTCTAACCCTAATATTCCCTACGAGATCTATACCAGCAAAGGACAAACCTATTCCGTTATTGACGTTCGCCCCCTGCAAGCGACCCCTGATGGGCCGGACTTAGCAGTCGTGAGCTTTGAAACTTCAGAAAAGCAGGCGATAGCCCCGTTAGCTGACTCTGACGATGCGGAAATTGGCTCAGGAGTTTATATTTCTGGCTATCCCATGGGCATTACTCCTGAAGCAGAGCGGGAATATGAGTTTACATCCGGCATTATCAGTAGTCGTCGTGCCAACGAACCCAGTGGCTATAACATCCGTTATGATGCAGTCACCCGGCGGGGAATGAGTGGCGGCCCTGTGTTTGACGTGAGTGGGCGGGTTATTGGCATTCATGGCCAGGGCGATCGGGATGCGGTAGTGGCCAACGAAGCCGCCGAGCAAACCGGGACTGCAACCACAGACATTAAAACAGGCTTTAATGCAGCGGTTCCTATTAATACCTTTCTGGCTCAGGCCAGCAGCTTGGATATCGACACCTCCAAGGTCAAAATTGATGACAAAGAGGCAGACAATGATGACGCAGAAGAACCTACAGATGAAGACGTTCGCAGTTGGGAAGATGAATTTGCCGCTGGGGTTGGCATGATGATTTTACGGAATATCCTGAGTATTCCTTTTGGCTTTTTCTAGATTTTTCAGGCTTGAACATATTGAAAAATTCTTCGTTTGTCCAGTCAGGCTTTCTTGATTGGACAAGCGATAAGAAATGTGACAGTAGCTATTGAGTTTTGTCAGCTAAGTTACACTGTACTATGACTTTCACATTACTGCTAGCATTACCTTTTGTAATGTAAGGAATCCCTGCTTCACCACCAATTTCAATTCCAAACTCTAAGGTAACAGATTCAATTCTTGCATCACCAAGATTATGAAAAGAGTTCAGAATAGTTTGTGTATAAGCTCGAATAGTTGACTGTAGAGCTTGAAAGTTTACAAGAGTTTTCTTGACTACCCCACTTTTAGCAGTTCTACCTTTCTCTGGCTCTACATTGGTACTAATAGCCTCGATTTCTTCTACAGTATCTGTAGACTGAATATGAATTTGAGTGCCATCTTCCAACTCAATTGTAGTAAGCTTGATCATTTGCTAATACCTAGTACCTGAATTATAAGATAAGAAGAGAGAGATGTTTACATTTTTCGTAAGCTAGAGCAGTCCTAAATCATAGACCACACTGATCTGTCCGATCAAACATCTCAGGTGGTAAACGAACGTTTGTCACATAGCCCCAACCAGCGGGAAGATGACCTTGAGGTGCATTCAGACTAAAATTTAACTCGTGAAAGCTATAATAAGCGTCTGATATTCTCTCCCGACTCCTTTTCCAGCCCAGATTATAAGCAAGATCATCATAAGTAATCCAATTGCCTTGATCTGTTTGTTGTCGCAATATTTGAGGGCTTATACCCAGATTTCGGATAGCACGGTTTTGAGCACTGTAACCAAAGTGGTTTTCTGAATAGGTTTGCCAGAGGTTATCAATGCGTAGTAAATCGTTACAAGGCAAGCGGTCGATTACGTCGGTTCGCAAGGGCGGATAGCCATCGTTGCCGCTACTCCCTGGCCCTCCAATTTGTTCTAAAAGACGAATGTGCTGTAAGTCTGCGTAACGCCAATTGCCGATAGCCATATATGCTTCCATGCGAGCATAGAGTGACTCAGTTGAATGTCCTTGATTAGGATCCAGCAGTGTTAGATCGCTGGTTAATTCTTCAGTTGCAGAGTATTCATTTATTTGTGAAATGACACTATCACCTACTCTTGTTGGTAAAGAAGACCAACTATTAGGATCGAGGAAATCTTGAATATGGCGCGAATTCATGATAGGGTCAAGATTAACATTACTTATAGTACCTGTACCATTACCAAAATAAGTATACTGTTGTCCTTGACTGAGAATTTGTCCCGTTGGAAATTGTGCTGAAGTTATCCTTGCATCTCCAATGATAGCAACAATTTCTACTCTATCATTATTATCTGTAACATCAACAAGTAATTGTCCAGAGCCATTGGGGGCAACAAGTACACCATCATCTTCAACTTGAGCAACTGTCAGGCTTTTGAGTGAGGATAATATACTGATATAGT
>DALYGI010000141.1:6242-9675 GCA_031971595.1 Prochlorotrichaceae cyanobacterium CTOTU29312 | reverse complement strand
GTGCCAATAACCCTCGTAGAAGTTGTTGATACTCTTTAGTTGGCTTGTATATGTTCGCCTCAGCACCCCACGAAGCAACTATTTTTTGAGCCTCTAAAAACTCATTGGCAGAACCTTGAAACTTATAGCCAATGGTGTTTGTTTGTTGAAGATTTGCAGTTCTTTGGGTTGTATCTTCTGGTTCTAGAACAAGATAGTCTGGTGGATTATGATAGTGAGTATCTCTAGCCAGAGCCACTGACAAACCAGATACAATGCCAACGTCTAGAATGTATGGCTTTCCATAAATAATTTTTTCAGGTAGCCATGCCAACATTGCGACATAAGTTTGGTCAAACTCAAAGTGATTCTGGCTATCTTTGAACCGTGCAGTTATTTCTGTCGCTAATGGAAACCATGCTTTAATCTCCAGTCCTGGTGTTGGTTGAATATCTCCGACAAAAATAGTGTCTGGAAATCCTGGATCTTGTCTCTCCCATCTTCCGAATTCAGAAAAGTCATTTTGCTTATTCAAGAATTCAACCGTATTAAATTCAATTAAATTCCCAAGGAATGGTGAAAGTTTTGAAATTATCTTGGCTAAATTCACTGCTGAATTAACAGTTATAGGTTTAGACACGTCCAAAATATCAAATTTATGCCCTGCTAAGTTAGCAAGGTATTGAGATGCAAGCCTGATTACATCCGTTGTATTCATGGCTTTTTCTCGCAGGATGCTTCAAAGATTTGCTGTTTTTCCTAAACGTTGCCGCACGATCGTTGCCACAGAAACGATCGTTAAAATCACTCCGGCCCCGATTCCGATCGGGCTGGGAATCCAGAAGGTGGCTTGCAGGTGGTTTAGTTGGCCGGATTGGAGGGGGTAGCTATCTTGGATTTCTGGAGAGCGGCCTAAACCTTGCCATTGAGCGCCCCAAGGGGTTTGCAGGGCGAAGCTTAAATGCAGTAAGGGATCCGTGTCAAAGAGTTGTTCGCCTTGGGCCGTTACGCCCCCCAGTTCCCGCAGATCTACGGTTAGATCTAACTGGTTATGGATGGCGACTAGGGCATTGTGTTGTTTAAGATCCAGGTGGGCACTGAGGGGAAAGAGGGAACTCTGGCTAGGATTGTCGGCGCTGAACCACTGGTTAAACTTCTCTACTAAGTCCGCTCCATTGGCAAAGGGTAGGGTCAGTTCCAAATCTTGGGGGGAGAGATGGCGACTGTAGCCCTGAAGTTGCTGGGTGCGTTGCTCTAAGGATTCAAACCACTGCTCTAGGGTAACGGAGCTTAGGGTGGTCATCCGATCGAGGTGAATATGCTGAACGATCGCTCCTTTGTTCTGGGTTTGAAAGTCAATCCCCACTTGGTAATCCATGCATCCACTCAGGCCGATCGCCAAGAGTAGGAAGCAGAGTAATCGGCCCAGAAATTGCCCCAGAAATTGCCCCAGGAATTGCCCGAATAGCCCCCGCTGCCAACTCCTAAACCACCCCCCAGGATCGGCAGGGGAGAGCGAATGGGAGCCAGAAGAAGCACGGTCAGGGGGAAAGATCATCGGGTTGCGTCCTATTCCAGAGAGCATCTGCTATATAATCTTAGATGGAGAGGTGGCAGAGCGGTTGAATGCGCTTGACTCGAAATCAAGTATAGGGCGACCTATCGGGGGTTCGAATCCCCCTCTCTCCGTTATCCCTCCCCGTCTGAAATTGGTAATCCTGTGGCAATCCTGTGAGGTTCTATGTTTCTCTTTGGTCTTGGTAAAAAATCTGAACTGCCTCGCCCGGAAGAGGCACTCCCCGGACGATCGACTCCGATGCCGGTTCCCGAAAAGCATTTTGTCAATGGCCATCCCCTCAAACCGCCTTTTCCTGAAGGTCTGGAGCAGGTGATTGTGGGCTTGGGCTGTTTCTGGGGGGCAGAGCGCAAGTTTTGGCAAGAACCTGGGGTATATGTAACGGCGGTGGGCTATGCGGCGGGCCATACCCCCAACCCCCTCTACCAAGAAGTGTGTACGGGGATGACGGGCCACAATGAGGTGGTGTTAGTGGTCTATGATCCGGCTCAGGTTTCCTTCGAGCGGTTGCTTCAGGTTTTTTGGGAAAGTCACAACCCCACCCAAGGAATGCGCCAGGGCAATGACACCGGCACCCAGTATCGATCGGGGATTTATTACACCAACGATCGACAACGGGAATTGGCGGAAGCTTCGCGGGATGCCTATCAAGCAGCCCTCCAAGAGGCGGGATTTGGCATCATTACTACAGAAATTCTGGCGGCTCCTGTTTTTTATTACGCCGAAGACTATCACCAGCAATATCTGGCGAAAAATCCCACTGGCTACTGTGGTTTAGGGGGAACGGGGGTGACCTGTGCCCCTGCGAATGCCATCGTTTAGCCCTAAAATCTAGCCCTAAGATCTATCCTTAAAATCTCACCCTGAAACCTAGATACGGACTCTAGACATGGAATTGGGCCTCATTAATATAGGCTTTGGCAATATTGTGTCTGGGCACCGCATCATTGCGATCGTTAGTCCCGATTCTGCGCCCATTAAGCGGATTGTGGGGGATGCACGGGAACAGGGAAACCTGATTGATGCCACCTATGGCCGACGCACCCGATCGGTTTTAATTATGGACTCGGGGCACGTTGTGCTCTCGGCTATTCAGCCGGAAACGGTGGCCAGTCGCTATATGTTTAAGGGGGGAGACTCCTCCGCAAAATAATTGAACAGCATGGTAACTTCAGTGCCAAGATCCCGTTAATCTCCTTAATCTACAGTTGCTGAACCTAAATCTGTCTTTAGTCCCTACCCCCATGAGTGTGATCACTGTGCCGCCGGAACCAGTTTCCCCCCAACGATCGGGACAGTTAGTGGTGTTTACTGGCCCCAGTGGGGTGGGTAAGGGAACCCTCCTCCGATCGCTGTTGCCCCACCATCCCTACCTCCATCTCTCCGTTTCTGCGACCACTCGATCGCCCCGATCGGGGGAAGTGGAGGGACAACATTATTATTTTGTAAACCGATCGATTTTTCAGGAGTGGGTCACTACGGGGCAACTATTGGAGTGGGCGGAGTATGCGGGAAATTATTATGGAACCCCTCGCCAGCCGGTGATTGAGCAGTTGGAGCAGGGCAAGACGGTGATTTTAGAAATTGAACTGGAGGGGGCGCGACAGGTGCGCCAGACTTTCCCCGATGCCCTTCAGGTGTTTGTGTTGCCTCCTTCGTTGACAATCCTAGAGCAACGACTGCGGGGACGCTCCCAAGATTCTCCAGAGTCTATCCTGAAACGCTTGGCCCGGGCAGAGGTGGAAATTGCGGCGGCAAAGGAATTTGATGTGCAGATTGTTAATGATTCCCTCGATCAAGCGATCGTTGCGTTGGAAACGGTTTTGTTTAACCCACATTCCCAAGACGATCGATCGGATCAGCTAGAGGATCAGAGAC
>DALYGI010000141.1:0-6142 GCA_031971595.1 Prochlorotrichaceae cyanobacterium CTOTU29312 | reverse complement strand
GGATCAGAGACCGGATCAGGCACAGAACGATCGGGGTGAAGGGTCCCAACCAGATCCCGATGCCCTATGAACCCGATGGCTTCCCAGGTGATGACTTCTCAGGTAATGACTTCGGATTCCCCGGTAACAACTTCCCGGTTATGGATTCAGGGTCACACCCGCAGCGGTAAAACCACTCGGTTAGTGCAGGAATTTGGGCAGTGGCTAGAGGCAACCCCTGCCGCCCGTTCCCAAACTACCCAGGCGATCGTTTTGGCGGCCACCAGTGACACCCAGTTGAGCTTACAGGAGGCGCTACTATCCGCCACGGATTATTCCTGTAACCCTTACCTGGCCAGTCCTTTAGGGTTTATCCGCCGGGAAGTGTTGCTCTTTTGGCCCCTTCTAGCCCAGCGGCTGAACCTGTCCACCCTTTTTCCCCTGATCCTGCGATCGGAGACGGAACAGGAGTTAGCGGTGCAATTTTGGCAAGATACCGCCTACCGCAACGTTTACCTGCCCCCGAAGCGCCTAGAACGATCGGTGCGGGATGAGTTAGATATTTTTCTGTTGGCTCTGTCCAGTGGTCTAGCCAGTGATTTACCTAGTTCTGACGATCGATCCGCTGAACCCACGATCGACTCCCGGATTCAGGAACACGCAGCAGAAGCAGCAGTCTTGGGGGTTCCTCAAATCCGTGCGGAAACCTGGCGGGCTTGGCGAGACTGGTGTTTAGATCGCGGTTTTTTGACCTATGGCATCATGACGGAACTGTTTCATCGCTGGTTGTTGCCCAATGCCCACTATCAAGCCTGTTTTCAGCACCGTTTTAGCGCAATTTTTGCCGATGATGTGGATGAATATCCAGGGATTATGGGGGCACTCTTTGAAACGGGCCGCAGGCTGAGTCTGCCGGGAGTGTTTACCGAAAATCCTCAGGGCAGTGTGCGCTTAGGGTTTGGAGCCGATCCCCTGGCTTTTGCTGCGTTTGCGGACACCTGCGATCGTCTCACCCTGCCCGATCCCCATCAGAATCCCGCCACAATTTACGGGCCGCTGTTTTTAGACCTGCTGCAACCCCAGTCCGTTGGCTTAGGGTTTGACTGGACACTGACGGAAACCCACAGCCCAATTCAGGTTTTGCAAACCACCCTCCGAGGCGAATTACTGCGGGAAATTAGTAGCCTTATTACCCAAGGCATCCGCCAGGGACTAGTACAGCCGGGGGAAATTGCCCTCATTACTCCCGGTTTAGAGAGTATTACCCGCTATAGTTTCCAAGAAATGCTGGGCAAGCAGGGTATTAACCTCTTGCCTCTGGCGGAACAGCGCCCCCTCATTGAAGTGCCCTTAGTGGGGGCATTGCTGACCCTCATGGCCCTGGTGTACGAGGGGTTGGGGCATTTAGTCGATCGGGATCGGGTGGCGGAATTACTAACGGTATTAAGCGATCGGTCTTGGACGGGGGAAGCCACGATCGATCCGGTGCGGGCGGGGTTACTGGCGGATCAGTGCTACCGTCCCGATCCCCGCCATCCCCAATTGCTAGACTACCGCTGCTGTCCCCGCTGGGATCGGCTAGGGGCCATCGTCACCCAACAATACGATCGTATTCGCCAGTGGATTCACCACCAGCACCAAGCCCTGAATGCGGCTCCCCTGGATCCTCCCCTCCTTCTCGATCGGGCCTTAAAAGCTTTTTTTACCAGCCAACGCCCCCTAGATTACGGCCAACTGTCGGCCCTGCGGGAACTGATGGAAACCGCCACCCACTACTGGGACGTACAACAACGGCTAGGGACTCCCCAGCAACTCCCCACAGACCCCCTCGAAACCTTTATCCAACTCCTCCGCCAAGGAACGATCGCCGCGAACCCTTACCCCCTCAACCCCCTAGGGGCGGAAAACGCCATCACCCTCACCACCGTTTTTCAGTACCGACTTCAGCGGTGTTGCCATCCCTGGCAATTTTGGCTAGACATAGGCTCCCCCCGCTGGTTACTCAAATCAGGGGGACTCAGTGGCGCAGACTGGTTTCTAGCGGGTCGCCCTAGCTCCTGGTCTCAATCCACCGACCTCTCCCTGGGGGAACTGCGGGTGGAGCGGAACTTGCTCGATTTATTAGGACGGTGGGACGGATCCCAGGCACACTCCCGACTGTTTCTCTGTCACAGCGATCTCTCCACCAGTGGCCAGGAACAGATGGGGCCCCTGCTGCCTTTGGTGTATGCGGGGTTTCCCTCAGCGATCGTCAAGGGTGAAGTGGGTTAGGCCGTAAATACCGGAAAATCACTTGGGCAACCCGATCGCAGACTCCAGGAGTGCCTAGGGCTTTTTCCACCCGATCGTAGTGGTCTAGCATTTGTTCACGAGCCGTTGGATTTTGGAGCAAGCGTAAGGCTTCTTGGGCAATACGATCGGCAGTGGCTGCTTCCTGTAACAGTTCAGGGACGATCGGCTCCATTAACACTAAATTGGGGGGAGACATGAAGGGAATGGAGAACTTTAAGAGGTGCCGTGCAATCCATGCGGTGACGGGGCTTACCCGATAGAAAACCACCTGGGGAATGCGCTGTAAGGCTAGTTCTAGGTTCACCGTTCCCGATTTGGTCAGGGCCAGATCCGCCGCTGCGATCGTCCAGGCGGAGGGCTCGGTGCTGATTTGCAGGGGGAGGTTTAACCCTTGGATGGCGCTCTGAATTAAAGGCTCAAACTCTGGCTGGGAGACGGGAATCCAGAATTTGACCTGAGGGATTTGGGCGTGAATCTGAAGGGCGGCTTCGAGTAAGGGGGGCAGCAGATAATCTAGCTCCTGACGGCGGGAGGCCGGTAACAGCACGATCGTGATTTCTTCCTCAGGAATCCCCAAGTGCTGGCGGGCTTGGTGGCGCTGGGGTTTAGTGGCGAGGGTATCTAACAGGGGATGCCCCACCCAGGTGACCCGTGCCCCCCGTTGTGTGTAGTACTCGGCTTCGCCGGGAAAGACCGCTATAATCTGATCCGCAAAATCCACGATCGCGGTGGTGTTGCGGCTATCCTTTGCCCACACCCACTCCTGGGGCGCAATGTAATAAAACAGGGGTAACTGGGGATAGGCTTGTCGCAGTTGTTTACCTAGGGCAATATTGGGGCCCATGTAATCCAGCAAAATCACCGCATCCGGTGGAGACTGCCGGAGATACCGCTGGGCTTGGCGCTGGGATCTCAGGCTGGGCAACACATAGGGCAGGGATTCCCACACCCCGATCGAGCCAATTTCCACCGTCCGCCCCAACAGATGCACCCCCGCCGCCGCCATCCGATCGCCCCCCATCCCCCAAAGCTCCAGGGAAAGCCCCTGCTGCTGGGCAATACGGTGTAACCCCTGGGCTAAGAGGCCCCCCTGAAGATCACCGGACACCTCACCAGTATGGATAAAAATACGGATAGAATCAGTAGCCATAAATACTTAAATACTTAGGTAGCTTAGGAGGGACGGGGAGAAACTAGACATGAAACTTTCGATCGGCATGATAATTGGGATCTGCATTTGCTTCGCCAATTAAATAGCCTTGGACAAACCGTATCCCCAAGGCTTTGAGATGTTTAAGTCCCACCGGGGAAGCCGTATCAATGCCTTCGACAATAATTTCCGCATCGGTTTGAGGATTGGCAAAGGTTAGCACCTCCTTGACAAAACGAATCACCGCATCAAAGGGCTTTTGGTGGAGAATTTCCCGATCGATTTTCACATAGGGTAAATTCAGGGCAGTAAAGCGGTGAACGGAGGAATATCCCACCCCAAAATCATCAATACCAAATTGAATCCCTAGTTGATCCGTGTATTCCATCAATCGTTGCTTAAAGGTATCAAAGGAGATCGTGTCCAGAGGGTTATTAAAGTTAAAGGGGAGTTTCTTTCGCTCTGAGATTTCTAAAATTAAGTATTGAGAGTCAATAATGGAATTATCTCCCTGGGTCAACTGGCGAATGGCTTCAAAATACTCTGAAACCATTAAGGATTCAGGATAAACATTGACAAAAAGACGGAAAAAACGATTTCTTCCTGATTTCAAGCGACGGGCAAAGGTTTCCACCGCATTCATTAGTAAGGTGATATCCAAGGTTACGGTAAACTGAAGTCCCCAGAGTTCCGCCGCATCAAATAAATCCACGGGTGCTTTTTCGGTAAAGGGATCCCGTGCCAGGGCTTCCCAGCCATGTAGAGTCAGGATTTGCAGATCTAAAATAGGCTCAAAGTGCATTTTAGTTCTGGCTAAACTTTCTTGAAAGAGGGCAAAACGACGATCGTAGAGAATTTTGGGTAAAAAACCATAGCGATATTTTAAGTCATCTAAAATACTCGCTTCAATCATCTTAATTTGATAATCTAAATGCTTTTCCTGGGGTTTATAAAAACGCAGGGAATTTTTATAAAAACTAGAGACTAAATAGGTAAATTGATCATTGAGCAAAGGAGAATCAAAGTTTCCGGTCATATTTTGCTGAACAGGCAGACCAATGATGACCAAACAGGAATAGGCTTCTAGGAGGGGAATCACACCATAGGCACGATTCTCTTGGTCTGATGGTTGCACTCGGTAAATTCCCTGAGGACAATCTTTAAAAACTTGACTAGCCCAAAAAGTCATGGGCAGATCCTTTTGGAGACTGGCTAACACCCCTCGATCGTCTATTTGACTGACACACTGATCACTTTTGCTGAGAACTTTCCAAGTCTCTCCTTCGGGAACATACTCAACCCGTAGCACTTGTTCCGTATGACTGACCTGACGAATAGCCTCCAGAATGCAAGCCTCTAGCCTGTCCGCCGTGACAGAATCAGCCTCTAAATTCTGGCCGATCGTTTTTAAGCCTTGAACAAACCCCCAAATGGATTGAATGACCTCTGCGGATAACAGACTGGGGATTGGGGCATAGTCATTGAACTGCCAATTATTATTGATGTAGAGCATGAAAAAACTGATGAGATGGGTTTACATCTTAGCCTCTAAGTTTAAACGGAAAGCTATCCCCTAAGCTTCTCTTTGATGCTTGGAGGATGTATTCAAAGGATCCCCGCTGACTATCAAAGTCATTAAGGATGATGTTGTAAATAGATAATAAACTCCTGAAGTTGATCATTTGTTAGTTCTTGACGAGTTTTAACCTGATAATTCTGTTGCAAATATTCGCTCCCTTGCCGTGCTGTCCAACCGATGCGACGGATTTCCGCCAGCACTTGATCCATCATATCTTGCCGAGAAGGGGTGTCCCCGGATTCCGTTCCTATCGGTGAAGCAGCAGGCGGCGAAGCAGTAGGCGGCGAAGAAAAAGACGATCGGGGGGGGGCTGAACCATCAGGGCTCCAGGGCTCGATCCCCCGTGGGGCAGCTTGGGGGGAGGGGTGTCCCTGAAGATCGGTTAAAAACTGCAATAGCTCCCCATAATCCGTAATGTGATCCCGGCTTAATTTGCCATAGCGCTGTTGTAAATACTGAGATTCTTGCTGGGGAGTCCAGCCGAGGCGCTTCAACTCCGCTTCAATTTGGGCTAGCTCCTCAGACCAATCATCCACTTCGGGAGCCATGATTTCTTCTCGGCCCAGGGGTTGCACCAGGCGGTAAGGTTCAGACTTAGAGATCGGTTCCGGTCTGCTTAATTCTGGCTCTGGAAGGTGCCTCTCTGGAAGATCTGGCTCTGGAAACTGTGCCTCTGAAAACGATCTCTCTGCCAGATCTGTTGCCGGAAGAGGCTTACTGGGAGATTTACCCCCAGTTTTAGATTTTTTAGGGGGATCCATGGGGGGAGCTACGGGGGATGCCCCTGGCAAGGTTTCAGCTAAAGCTTCAGGGATAGCTTGGGATAGGGGTTGCCCGCTGGGTCTGGGGTCTAGCACCGGATCAGCGGAAGTTTCCGTCAGCCTCAGGACTTGAAAGAGTTTTTGACAGGCTTCCGTTTCCGCATGGAGGAGGTGGGGAGCTTCTCCGAGGACACTCAACAGAGTCAGGTGTCCCACTTGGGCAGTAGCCTTGACCACATACTGCGGGCTATGGGCGGTGGGGGTAGCCGCCAAATCGAGGATCAAGCCCCCGGTAGGATAAAGTTGCCGAAAACGATCGTAGGTTGCTTGCCAAGGGGGAGGAGTGCCGGTCATGGGATGTCTTCAGGAAACCATTCTCGT
>DALYGI010000140.1:0-9683 GCA_031971595.1 Prochlorotrichaceae cyanobacterium CTOTU29312 | reverse complement strand
GGGGAATGGGGGAAGGGGGAGATAGCATCAAGAGATTGGGCTTCGTTCTACGAGAAACTGGCGATCTGAGAATAATTGCACATCCTAATTATGGGCATTTGGGCATTATGGGACGGGAAACCCGGCCCCTACGTTGTTCATACGTTACGTTGTTCAATTGTCCAGGGTTTAATTGTTCAGATCAAACGATCCCTGTCCCCTAACTCAAAACTGTCCCCTGTAACCTGTCCCCTACTCCCTATAACCTGTCCCCTACTCCCTATTCCCCATTCCTATAACCTGTCCCCTGTAACCTATCCCCTATTCCCCATTCCCTATAACCTGTACCCTGAGGATAGAAACCTCAATCGCTGAAACCACTGGGAGACTAACTTTAAATATGATCCATAGAAATCATGCAAGGGAACTACAAACCGCGATCGTGGCGGTGCAACAGGCTGCCCAACTCTGTGAGCAGGTTCGTCATCAAATTGTACCGGCAGCCCTAGAGAAAAACGATCGGAGTCCTGTGACGGTGGCGGATTTTGGGGCTCAGGCGATCGTGGGTCAGGTCTTGCAGATGGATTTTCCGCTGGATCCTCTCATTGCGGAGGAAGATTCGGGGTTATTGCGTCAACCGGAACAGGCCCAGACGTTGCAGCAAATTCAAGGATTTATCGAGCCGATCGTTTCTGGTGCTGCCCCTGAAACCCTTTTAAATTGGATTGATCATGGCAAGGTGACTTCTTTAGATCCATCTAACCAAGCTAACCCCGATCGCTTTTGGACATTAGACCCCATTGATGGCACCAAAGGTTTTCTGCGCGGGGATCAGTATGCCATAGCCCTCGCCTTAGTGGAGCAGGGCCAAATTCAGTTGGGGGTGTTAGGCTGTCCGGCCTTGACCCTAGGGGGACAGGTGGGGGTTCTCTTTGTGGCGGTTCGGGGCACGGGGACGCGGCTTTTCCCCTTAAATACTTCTCTTCGTTTTGAGGACGCTCCAGTGCTGCAAGTGGTTCAAACCACCACCGCTGACCAATTTCGTTTTGTAGAAAGCGTAGAAGCTGCCCACGGTAACCAAACCCTCCAAGAAACGATCGCCCGGGCTGTGGGGATTACTGCTCCCTCTATTCGCATGGACAGTCAAGCCAAATATGGCACCGTGGCCGCCGGAGAAGCAGCCCTTTACCTGAGGCTACCGTCCCCCAAAACCCCAGACTACCGCGAAAAAATCTGGGATCATGCTGCCGGAGCGATCGTCATTGAAGAAGCCGGGGGCAAGGTAACAGATATGCACGGTAAACCCCTAGATTTTTCCCTCGGTAAAACCCTTGCCCACAATCAAGGGGTAATCGCCAGTAATGGCACCATTCACGACACCGTTTTAGAAGCCTTACGGAGTTTATAGGAGAGAGGGGATCGGGATAAAACGTTATCCTCATTCCTTTGTTTTCCATTTGTTCTTATGATCGTCTCGACCCAGCCTACCATTTTCAAAATGGTTTGAGTTTATAATTGAAAAGCGATCGAGGCGATCGTTATTCTGACGAGAAATTCTGGGGAGTTGGATAAACATGGCAGTTTCAACCGTAACTCAACCCATGAGTGCATTAAGTTTAAGGGATTTAAGAGACACTTTCGGGCTCATTCGGGATTACTCAGATCCATTTTTTGCACAGTGGTTAGATCGGGTAGAGCCACTTTCAGAGTATGAAGATCAGGTTTTAGCTCGCCTTAAGAGCAATTATCAAAATATTATGGAAACTAATCCTCTGGAAGAGGTCATTAAATTAGTTGTAGTCGCTCCACTGCTGGATTTAGCTGGATTTTATCAAGCTCCTTTTGCAATTCGGACGGAGGTTTCTACTAAGCTGGTTATTCTGGATGGTGAGCAAACCTTTACAGGCAGTATCGATGTTTTAGTTGTTCAACAAAAATTCTGGATTTTGGTGATTGAATCCAAACAATCTCGGTTTGATGTC
The DNA here is from genome assembly GCA_031971595.1 of Prochlorotrichaceae cyanobacterium CTOTU29312. Lineage (GTDB taxonomy): Bacteria > Cyanobacteriota > Cyanobacteriia > Prochlorotrichales > Prochlorotrichaceae > JBEAPM01. The sequence goes on along the minus strand of DALYGI010000140.1, from coordinate 7,722 downwards.
ATGTCTGGTGTTCCCCAGGCATTAAGCTATATGTTGTCTCAACCTGCTGCTGCTCAGAATCCAAATGGGTTTAATCATACTCGTTTTGGTATGGTCACCAATGGTCGAGAGGTGGTATTTCTGAAGCTCGATCCGGGCCAATACGCTCACCAAGAGAAGGTAAGTCAAACTCCAATTTATAGCCAATCTAAGGTCTACCAAGTGATAGAAACAAAGCAGGATTTAACCCAAATTCTCCAAGGCTTAAAGGTCATTGGTCAATGTTTGCCATAAGATATTATTTAAGCAACTCTCGATTTAGTGGGACTGATCTCTGTTGGTCATTTTTCTAACCAACCAATAACTGAAAGACAAGGAGATGATCGCAATGGCTAGACCAATGAGTTGTAAGCCATCGACTTTGCCTAAATCTAAAATGATAATCTTTCGGGCAACGGCAATTAAAGAGGTGGCAATGACTAACTCCATTTGTACCACATGATTCCGCAGGTAGGCTGTGATATTTTCTAAGACTTCTAGGGCAATGAGAATATTGAGAAATAGACCAAAAATCGCTATGAGTTGTTCGGTTAAGTGACCGGGATCTTGGATGTCTTCGCTAATGGTTTGGAATAGAAAAACAAATAAATCCCACACAGTTACCAGGATCACTAAAACCATGGCCAAGGACAAAGCCTTAGAGACAATGCTTTCTATTTTGCTGAGAAAACCTAGAAAAAGCTGATCGTTTCTCAGACCACTATAAATTTTCCGCATGAGTTGTTTCATAGCGCTTTAACCCTGTAGAATTTTTTTGTGTATTTTGCATATTTGTGTAAACAATCCACCGATCCCTAGGATACTGCATTAAATAAACTGGAAAGTTCAGGGTTAAACCACAAAGGCACAAAGAACACAAAGGCATAAAGAATATAAAGGCATTCCTGCGGGGCTTCTGTGTCTTTGTAGTGAAATTCCAGGTTATAAAGTCCGCATTTCCTAGGAGCGTAAAATAACCCTCACCCTCTCCTCAAAAGGGCAAGGGGGAATTTAAGGGGAAGTTGAATTTATTTATTGGGCTGAGGAGTCATACGCAAATAGGGCTTAATTTCTGTTACCCCTTTAGGAAAGCGTTTTTGAGCTTCTTCGGTACTGATGGAGGGAACCACCACACAATCATCCCCTTCTGTCCAGTTTACGGGGGTGGCTACCTGATAGTTATCGGTCAATTGTAAGGAGTCTAAAACCCGTAAAATTTCTTGGAAATTGCGCCCGGTGCTAGGGGGATAGGTTAGGGTTAAACGGAGTTTACGGTTAGGATCAATCACAAACACAGTACGAACCGTGAGCATGGGGTTGGCATTGGGGTGAATCATGCCATAAAGTTCAGAGACTGTTTTATCCGTGTCTGCAATAATCGGATAATTGACGATCGTTTTTTGGGTGGAATTAATATCATCAATCCAGCCCGCATGGGACTCAGAACTATCCACACTGAGAGCAATTACCTTGGCATTGCGCTTTTCAAATTCTGGTTTGAGTTTTGCAACTTCTCCTAATTCTGTGGTACAGACGGGGGTATAATCGGCGGGATGGGAGAAGAAAACAACCCAGCTTGTACCGGCCCATTCGTAGAAATTAATCATTCCCTCTGAAGAGTCTTGGGTGAAGTTGGGTACGAGGTCTCCGAGTTGTAAAACCATGTGAGTAAACTCCTAAATCCTGAATTGAAGACTAATCTTCTGTGATTAGCTTCACCATCATAGGGGATAAGGTGTTCTTCATAATTAAGAATTATTAATTATGAATTATTAATTCTGAATTAAAGCCTGGCTTAGTGCCACTGTCCCACTAGGATAAAAGGAGCCCAATAGTAGGGATGGGCATATTCTGGGGACTGGAGAAAGCTTAACTGGGCGTTGCGTAGGGCTTCGGCTTTTTCTTGACCCGCTGCTAAATTTTGGTAAAAACGCACCATCCATTCAGCGGTAGAGCGATCGTTAATAGTCCAGAGGGTGCCCAGGGTGCTGTGAGCCCCGGAACGGATTGCAATACCGGCTAGGCCGAGGATGGCCTGTTCGTCTCCTTGGGCGGTTTGACACGCACTTAAAACCAGCAATTCTAGGGGATTTAGAGTGATACGCTCCTTTAATACTTGGTCTAAAGTTCTAACGTTAATTTGACCATCCCAGGCGAGTAAAAAGGTTTTTTCCGCATCGGAACTAAATTGTCCGTGGGTAGCTAAATGAACGATGGAGGCTGGATAATCTCGGAGCTTTTGGGTTACATTGCGCTGGGTAAATTGTTCATTGAATAAAATTGAAGGGGTGTCTACCACAGTGGCAAGTTCTGTAATTTATATCTGTACATTGGGCAAGGGTGGAAAATTATTACGGGCATCGGATAAGCCGCCTAAAAATACTTTTGAGTTCTGAAATTCATCTTGAAATCGATCGCTGGAAGAAGAGGAATCGGGGTGAAGGAGTTGTAGACCCGGTGCAATGGCTAGGTTATATTTCTCTATCAGAAACTGCTCCCCATCATGTAAAACCCCCATGGGAATGGTGCGGAGGGGACTGTCTAACACAAAAACGATCGTTTCGATACCTTGGGTTTCTAAGGTTTGTTCAAAAGGACGAATCAGCCAGTCATAAACCGCTGCCCCGAAGGGCATCACTCGATTCGCAGGTAAGACCGGATTAAACGCTTTGCGGAAGTCTTTGAGGATTTGAGTGCGCCGAGATTCCCCCAACTCATAACGGGAATGATGGAGGGAACCATCCGGTAGGGAAACAATCACTTCAACCCGATCGTTTAAGACAATGGGATAGATAACGGCGGCCTGGGGATCGATAGAATCAATGGATTGGGTTTCCATCTCTAAACAGGCTTCCCGAAAAAAGTTTTCGAGTTCTGCCAGTTGTAAAGATTCGATCGTTTCGCGGGCTTGTTGTAGCCGAATTTGTTGCTCTGCCGGTGAATATTGATCCAGACGATCGAGGAGTAAAGCGGTCAGTTCCCGGTAAACTGGCTCCACAGATTCCCGAAAGGAAAACTGCACCTCTGCCGTGGTGGTGACTAAATCTTGACGAAGATTTTTAAGGGTTTTAACCGCTTCTTGATAGGCAACCAAAGCCCCCTCCCTATCCCCTTGCATCTTCAGAATCCGCGCCATTTGCCATTGCCACAGAGCGATCGCATCTTCAGCCCGGATGGTTTTGGCTAACACTAGGGCCCGTTCCGTCAGGTCTAAAGCCTCGGCATATTGCTGATTTAACTCATATAAATAGGCCACTTCACCCAGAGCAAAGGACTCCAGCCGAGGATCCCCCAACGCTTGAGCATCCCGTACCCCCTCCTTCAGCAGTTGGGCAATCTCCAAGGTGGTGGGCCAGCGAAAGGGGCGCAGGGGGGAGGAAATGGCGGAACCGGCCCGGGCCCGGATCAGGCTATGGGCCACATTAATTTTGGCAGCAACGCTAAAACGGCTGGGGGACAGTTCCCGGAGGCGGGGTTGAAGGGTGTCCCACACCTCTAGAGCCTGTACCGGACGATTGACCTTTAACAGAAAGCGAAACTGATGGAGATCCGCCTCAACTTGAAGCAGGGGGGGCGGCTTCAGACCTTGAACCTGGGCAAAATAGTCTAGGGTTTTCTCCACCTCCGAGGCGGGGATCCGAGCCTGGCCCTCCGCCAGGGAAGCAGCAAGCACCGCTTTATCTAAAACAATTTCCGCCATCAGGAGTTTCAGACCCCCTTGCGCCGCCAGATCAAAGGCTTCCTCAAAGACAGTGGCGGCTTCCTCAGAGCGCCCGAACCCTTGCAAGAGATCCCCAAAGGTTTGCAGAGCGTGGATTTTCAGGGAACCGGGGGGCAACTGGCCGATCGTCTCCCGCAGATCATCCAGTCGTTTTCCGGCCCGATCGTAAAAACCAAGGGCTCGCAGGGCGTAGATCTGGTTCATTTGGCTAAGGACATAGCCCTCTGAATCCCCTAGTCCCTGGTAGATCTGGCTGGCCTGAGTCCAAAATTCCAGGGCTTGCTCCGAGTGGCCTTGCCGAAAGGCAAAATTGCCCTGGGTATTCCACACCTGGGCCTGAAGTCTAGTCTGGCCAGCAGTGTTAGGGGTCTGGGGGGATAAACCCTGGAGTAAATGCTGAGCTTGGGACAGGTGGGATCCTGCATCCTGCCACGCGCCCAAATCCTGCTCCACCGTTGCCAACGCATTCAAACTAGCGATCGTTAAATCGGAGGTGGTGGCCGTTGTCAAAGCCCGATTCCAGGCATTCCACGCCCCTTGAAGCGCCCCTTGGTCATAGGCTTCTTGGCCAATTCTGAGCAAATCTTCTGGGGAAGCGGCGAGAAGCAAGGCAGCAGGAGAAAAATCGGCAGGAGATACGGCAGCGGGAGATTGTACAGCAGAAGATTGGGCAGTAGGAAATAAGGCAGCGGGAGATAGGGCAGCAGAAGATACGGAAGAGAAGGAAGCAGAGGAGATAGTCTCTGTGGCCAGGCAGGTCATGTCCTGAGTAAGCCCTACCAGAGCCAGGGCCGCGCTCACACCGAGTTTTAAACCAAGTTTCAAACCAAATTTAAAGGGGCTGGGGGGGAGCGGAAGAAACAGGGAGCGAGCGGCCATAAGCGAAGTGGGGAGGGAACTGGAGAGAAGGGGACTGGGAAAATGGAAAGCGATCGTTTTGGCGGATGCCCTAATTTTGCCGTAAACTTTGCAGGAAAAGGTTAGTTGAGGGGCCTATTGTGTCTGACCTGCAACAGATATTTACACGGTTACAGGAACAAGTCGATGAAATTATTGTGGGGCAAGGGGCGATCGTCCATCAACTGTTGGTAGCGGCCTTAACCGGGGGTCATGTCATTTTAGAAGGGGTTCCCGGCACGGGCAAAACCCTCTTAGTGAAAGTCTTAGCCCAACTTTTGCACGCCCAATTTCGGCGGGTTCAATTAACCCCGGATGTCTTACCTTCGGACATTTTGGGCACCAATATTTTTGACTTTCAGACCAAAAGTTTTACCCTCAAGCAGGGGCCAGTGTTTACAGAAATTTTACTGGCGGATGAAATTAACCGCACACCCCCTAAAACCCAATCCGCCCTGTTAGAAGCCATGCAGGAAGGCCAGGTTACCCTAGATGGACAGAGTTTACCCCTACCGGACTTTTTCTGGGTTGTAGCGACCCAAAACCCCCTAGAATTTGAAGGGACTTACCCCCTACCGGAAGCCCAACTCGATCGTTTTCTGTTCAAACTGGCGGTGAATTACCCCGATAAAACCGCCGAGCGGCAAATGCTCCTGAATGTGCAGCAGCATCAAAATCCAAGTTCTAGACCGATCGCCCCCTTAGCCAGCACAGAAGATCTGTTGGCAGCCCGGGCCGCCATTGCGCGGGTCACCGTCCAAAACACCCTAGTGGATTATCTCTTGAACTTAGTAGAGCGAACCCGTCAGCATCCCGACTTACTCCTAGGAGCCTCTCCCCGTGCCGCCGTCGCCTGGCTAGGAGCCGCCAAAACCCAAGCCTGGCTAGAGCGCCGCGACTACCTAACCCCCGACGACCTCAAAACGATCGCCCCGCCCCTCCTGCGTCACCGCCTCATCCTCCGTCCCGAAGCCCAACTAGACGTCCTCAATACAGATAGTATTATTGCAGGGGTCTTAGGCCAGGTTCCCGTCCCTCGATAGGAATGGAATTGATAATTAAGAATTGATAATTGAGAATTGAGAATTATCTTTCAACTCAAAACTCAAAACTTAAACCTATTCCCTATTCCCTATTCCCTATTCCCCATTCCCTCAACTCAAAACTCAAACCTCACAACTCAAAACTATTATCATGCTTCGTCTCGATCGTATTTCTAAAATTTATCCCACCGGGGAAGTGCTTAAAGAGGTCAGTTGGGAAGTTAAACCCGGCGATCGGATTGGTTTGGTGGGGGTCAATGGGGCGGGAAAGTCCACCCAATTGCGAATTATTGCGGGGGAGGTGGAACCCACCAGTGGGGATATTATTCGCCCAGCTAGTTTACACATTGCCTACCTGACCCAAGAGTTTGAGGTGGAGCCTAGTCGCACGGTGCGGGATGAGTTTTGGCAGGTGTTTGGGGAGGCGACCCAGGTTCATAATCAATTGCTACAAATACAAACGGATATGGAGCACGCGGAGCTCGATCGTTTGGAGGATTTGATTCACGAACTCGATCGTTTACAACGACGGTTTGAGGCTTTGGATGGCTATGTATTAGAGGCAAAAATTGAGAAAATTCTGCCGGATTTAGGGTTTGCCACGGGAGACAGCGATCGGTTTGTCAGCGAGTTTAGTGGGGGCTGGCAAATGCGGATGAGTTTAGGAAAAATTCTGTTACAAGCGCCGGATTTATTGTTACTGGATGAACCGACTAACCATTTAGATCTAGAAACCATTGAATGGCTAGAGCAATACTTGAAATCTTTAACCACAGCCATGGTCATTGTCTCCCACGATCGGGAGTTTTTAGATCGTCTGTGTACCCAAATTGTAGAAACAGAGCGAGGGGTTTCCACCTGCTATTTGGGCAACTATAGTACCTATTTACAACAAAAAGAAGAACTACAGGAAGCCCAACAGTCCGCCTACGATCGCCAACAAAAGGAACTGGAAAAACAACAGGCCTTTGTGGATCGGTTCCGGGCCAGTGCCACCCGCAGCACCCAAGCCAAAAGCCGGGAAAAACAACTGGAAAAAATTGAACGGATTGAAGCCCCCACCGCAGGCGTAGCCAAGCCCGTCTTTCGGTTTCCCGATGCCCCCCGCAGCGGTCAGGAAGTGGTGAAAATTAAGGATTTAGTGCATAACTACGGCGAAAAAATTATTTTTCTAGGGGCAGAATTACTCATTGAACGGGGCGATCGTATTGCCTTTTTAGGCCCCAATGGGGCAGGTAAATCTACCCTGTTACGATTAATTATGGGGTTAGAACAACCTACGGATGGCATTGTGGAACTGGGCAAACATCAAGTTATTGCCAACTACTTTGAGCAAAACCAAGCGGAAGCCCTCGATCTCTCTAAAAGCGTGATGGATACCCTTCATGATGAAGCCCCCGATCGCAAAAACTCAGAAATTCGATCGCTTTTGGGTTGTTTTGGTTTTACCGGTGATACCGTCTTTAAAACGATCGCTGCCCTGAGTGGTGGAGAAAAAGCACGGGTAGCCCTGGCCAAAATGCTGCTCCATCCCGCGAACCTCTTAATTTTAGATGAGCCTACGAATCACTTAGATATTCCCGCCAAAGAGATGCTCGAAAAAGCACTCAAAACCTACGAAGGAACGGTGTTAATTGTCTCCCACGATCGTTATTTTATTAGTCAAGTCGCCAACAAAATCGTAGAAATTCGCAATGGGGAACTCCTGCCCTTCCTAGGGGACTATCATTATTATTTAGATAAACTGGAAGAAGAAAAAGAAAAAGCCAGACTCGAAGCGATCGAAGCGGAAAAAGCGGCTAAAGTTGCCGCCAAGCGAGAGAAGCAGAAAACTAAACAACAATCTCGAAAGCAGAAGAAATAAGATTTTTCTGGAAACTAGCCCACAGCAAAATCCGTGTAGGGTCGCACATGGGGAGGGTGATAAGCCAAAACAATTTCTTGCCTAGGCACACCGAGAGCCGCCAATTGTTCCGCTACCCCCTCCTCCGTTCCATCATACTGAACCCAGATTTTGCCATTTTTAATATCTAGATGAACAAT
>DALYGI010000139.1:2383-9703 GCA_031971595.1 Prochlorotrichaceae cyanobacterium CTOTU29312 | reverse complement strand
ATATTTCCGAATCCACTAGAGAGATCCTAAGTAATGAAATAGACCCAATTTACGGCTGGAGCAGCAAACCAGAGAACCAGTAATGACCGCCATATTTGATACCTAAAATTTTACTCATCTTGTAACAATTGAATTTCTAATGAGTCTAGACTTGATACTTGAGCAGGATTCTCATAATTCCATTGCAAAGCCTCGTCTAATTTTTTCGAGAAATCATCTTGATGTATCCAACTTTCATCAAGGAATGCTCGTTTTAGCAAAAGGTTGTAAAATACTTCCCATTCCTGACCCCATTGTTCCAAATGGATAACAACGGAAGTCTTTTCTCCTTGGTCGTTGATGATATATTCGATACCTTTCATAACTTGATCAGAGGAAAAATAAAGTAAGATAATAAATTATATCATTTTACCTGCCGAGGGCGATTGGTGCAACTCAGGAGGCAGGGTTGATGAATTAGCCGTCAAGCCTTTCTGCAAGCCCTCGATCGTTTTGGAGTTTCCCCATTCCAGACCACCCTAGATATTGTCCTTGATCTAATTCTTAAACCAGCTTTAGCCAAAAAGCACCTATGAGCAATCCCACCGCCATTCCCGCCGTTTCCGTTACCTATGCCCACAATGGCACATCTACCAGCGCCAATACCCTAGGAATGCGCCCCATGCAGGAACGGGCTTACCAAAAACGGGGTGAACAATATCTGTTAATTAAATCGCCCCCCGCTTCTGGCAAAAGTCGCGCCTTGATGTTTATTGCCCTGGACAAATTGGAAAATCAAGGACTCAAACAAGCGATCGTTGTCGTTCCTGAAAAGTCGATTGGAGCCAGTTTTCACAATGAACCCCTAAGTCAGTATGGTTTCTGGGCCGATTGGGTTGTTGCACCAAAATGGAACCTTTGTGATGCACCGGGGGGAGACAATAGCGGTAAAGTGGAAGCGGTCAAAAAATTTCTCGACAGCGATGATTCAGTGCTGGTTTGTACCCATGCTACTTTTCGATTTGCAGTCGATCGCTTTGGGGTCGAAGTTTTTGACGATCGTTTAATTGCGGTGGATGAATTTCACCACGTTTCTGCTAACCCAGACAACAAACTAGGGGATCAGGTTCGTCAATTCATGGCTCGGAACAAAACCCACATTGTTGCCATGACGGGATCCTATTTTCGGGGAGACGCAGAAGCGGTACTGCATCCAGAAGATGAGTCCAAATTTGAAACCGTGACCTACACCTACTACGAACAACTCAACGGCTACGACTATCTCAAACAATTGGATATTGGCTATTACTTCTACGCGGGTAATTATGCCGATGAAATCATGAAGGTACTCAACCCAATAGAAAAAACTATTGTACATATTCCCAACGTCAATTCCCGCGAAAGTACCAAAGATAAAATCCGGGAAGTAGAGCACATTATTGAAGAATTGGGAGAATGGCAGGGTATCGATCCTCAAACAGGTTTTCAATTAGTCAAAACGATCGAGGGGAGGATTCTTAAAATTGCTGACCTCGTAGACGATGACCCCAGTAAGCGGGATAAAGTGGCCGCAGCCCTCAAGGATCAAACCCATAAAAACGATCGGGATTATGTTGATATTATCATTGCGCTGGGCATGGCCAAAGAAGGTTTTGATTGGATTTGGTGTGAACACGCCCTAACAGTAGGTTACCGCTCCAGTCTGACCGAAATTGTCCAAATTATTGGCCGGGCTACCCGTGATGCTCCTGGCAAAACCCGCGCCCGATTTACGAACCTCATTGCTGAACCCGATGCCAGCGAAGCCGCTGTTACGGAAGCGGTGAATGATACCCTCAAGGCGATCGCTGCCAGTCTGTTAATGGAGCAAGTCCTCGCCCCCCGCTTTGAGTTTCGTCCCAAAAACCCTACGAATCAGCCCACCCCAGAGTTCGACTATGGGGAAGCGGGCTATGATCCTAATCGCTGTAACGTGGGAGTAAACCCAGAAACGGGGCAAATTCAACTGGAAATCAAAGGATTAGTTGAGCCGAAAAGTCCAGAAGCGACCCGCATCTGCCGCGAAGACTTAACGGAATTGGTGACGGCTTTTGTCCAAGATAAACCCACGATCGAGCGGGGTCTATTTGATGAAGAATTGGTGCCAGAAGAACTAACCCAGGTACGCATGGGCAAAATCGTCAAAGAGAAGTTCCCCACACTCGACGTAGAAGATCAGGAAGCTGTACGACAACACGCCATCGCCGCCCTCAACCTAGTACAAAAAGCCAAGCAAATGGGGTTGCAACTCGGACAGAAAATGATGACCAGTGATCTAGGGACAGGCTATGGGACGAATCCAACCCCTGAGTCCTTAGATTCCGCCCATCCGGGTGAACCCAATGAACCCAATGGATCAAATGAACCCAATGGATCAAAGGAGAAAGAAACCTCCAAAAACACTGCCCTGATTGACGGGGTACGGCAGTTTGCCCTATCAGTGACGGAACTAGATATGGATTTAATCGATCGCATCAATCCCTTTGGCGAAGCCTACGCGATTCTTGCTAAATCTATGAGTGAAGAACGGTTAAAACAGGTTGCAGAAATTATTACCGCCAAACGCATTATTCTTTCGGTGGAAGAAGCGAGGGCTTTGGCTAAACGGGCTGTGCGGTTTAAGCAAGAAAAAGGCCGGTTACCTTCCCTCACGGCGATCGATCCCTGGGAAAAACGCATGGCGGAGGGGGTTGCTTTTCTTCAGCGCAAAGTGAAGGAGGAACAAGATGCCTAAAAGCCTTAAAGTAACGACCGATGAAGATCTAGACCTGCTCGATGAATTGGGCATAGACATCGCTCCAGAGACGACCAACCCTCGCTCCGCCCGTGAAGAACGGATTATCGCTGGCTTTGAAGAAATTCAGCGCTTTGTGGAAGAACAGGGCCGGTTACCCCAACATGGGTACGATCGGGATATTTTTGAACGACTCTATGCGGTCAGGCTCGATCGCCTCCGAGACTCGGAAGAATGCCGTTTAATCCTAGAACCGCTAGACTCCCAAGGGTTGTTAACCCCTCAACCTGAGATTTGCCCCAGTCCAGAAACCGACGATTTGAGTGATGAAAAACTATTAGCAACTCTGGGTATAGATGGGAATTTAAGCAATGATATTACCCAACTGACCCATGTTCGAGCCCGTCAAGACATTAAAGCCGCAGAGGAAATCGCCCAACGCCAACCCTGCCCAGATTTTGACACCTTCAAGCCCCTCTTTGATCAAGTGCAACACCAGTTAAAAACCGGTGAACGTAAAACCCTGAAGTACCAGGACAATGCAGCTATAAATACCGGCGATCTATTTATTCTTGATGGTCAAAAAGTACTGGTAGCAGATATGGGTGAGTTATTTATCAGTGACTATGGCCGTCCTAACTCTGAGCTACGGGTTATTTACGATAATGGCACTGAAAGCAATTTACTCTTACGATCGCTCCAGCGGGCCTTAAATAAAGACAAAGCCAGCCGCCGCATTACCAAACCAACGACGGATTTTGGCCCCCTATTCTCCCAAGTTGAACCAGTTGAAACGATCGAAACGACTAAAACAGAAAACTCAGAAGATTCAGAAGATTTAGAAGGTACAAATGAGAAGACCTTGACCAGTGGTTATATCTACATTCTCAGAAGTCAATCTGATCATCCTTTTATTGTCCAAAATCGATCAATCATTCACAAAATTGGCGTGACCAGTGGCACCGTAAAAAAGCGGATTGCCAATGCCAAAAAAGAGCCGACCTATTTGTTTGCTGAGGTAGAAACGATCGCAACTTTCAAACTAGAAAAAATTAATCCGAATAAACTGGAAACCTTACTGCACAAATTTTTTGATCACGCTCGTCTAGAACTGGAATTACCCGATCGCTTTGGTGTGTCTGTAAAACCAAAGGAATGGTTTCTGGTTCCCCTAGAAGCTATTGAAGCTGCAATTGAAAAAATCAAAGAAGGAACGATCGACCAGTTTCAGTACGATCGAGACACTGCCACTCTAATTCCCTTGTCAAGAAGGGCTCCAACAACCAACGACTCCGCATTGCCCAGAGCTTAAAACGATCGGGAAGTTCAGTGGTTTTTATTGCCGAAGTTACGGGACTAACGATCGCTGCGATCGAGACTTTATCAGGGTAATTTCTAGTTCCTTTTAGGATAATTTTAAGATGATTTTCCACCCACCAATCGCTCTCTTAACTGCTTAATTTGATCCCGATATTGGGCTGCTTCCTCAAACTCTAGGTTCTTGGCGCAGTCCTTCATCTTGGTTTCCAATTGTTGAATGAGTTCCGGTAAATCATCCAGGGGCAGTTCCTCCGCCTTTAGGGCTGCTTTCACAAGGTTCGGATCTACACCTTGGGTCTGAAGCCGACGGGAAACTTCGAGGAATGAAAGAATAGAATTACTCACCTTTTTGACGATCGGTTGGGGGGTGATGCCATGCTTTTGATTGTAGGCTAACTGTTTTTGCCGCCGGTATTCGGTCTCCTCGATCGCCTGTTTCATGCTGTCGGTCATGGTGTCCGCATAGAGAATGGCTTGACCGCGCACATGACGGGCCGCTCGACCGATCGTTTGAATGAGGGATCGGGTGGCTCTCAAAAAACCTTCCTTATCCGCATCTAAAATGGCCACTAGGGACACCTCTGGTAAATCCAGGCCTTCCCGGAGTAAGTTAACCCCAATTAAAACATCAAATTCCCCTGCTTTTAATGCCTCTAAAATTTCAATCCGTTCAATGGAATTAATTTCCGAATGGAGATACCGAACCCGTACCTGTCGCTCTTCAAAATATTGGGTTAAATCCTCTGCCATCCGTTTAGTTAGGGTCGTAATTAAGGTACGCTCCTGACGATCGACCCGTGTTTGAATTTCACTGAGTAAATCATCCACCTGCCCTTCCGTGGGACGCACAACTACCTCTGGATCCACGACTCCCGTGGGGCGAATAATTTGCTCAATCACCTGAGGCTCTGACACTTCAATTTCCCAATCTCCTGGGGTAGCAGATACAAAAATACATTGGGTGACTTTTTCCCAAAATTCCTCTGCCTTTAAGGGGCGATTATCCGCTGCACTGGGTAACCGAAAACCATGATCAATCAGGACTTTTTTTCGGGATTGATCGCCGTTATACATTCCCCTCAGTTGGGGTACGGTCACATGGGATTCATCCACCACTAATAACCAATCTTTCGGAAAATAATCCACTAAACACTCCGGGGGATCCCCTGCCTGTCGTCCGGCGAGGTGTCGGGAATAGTTTTCTACGCCGTTGCAATAGCCCACCTCCCGCAGCAATTCTAAATCGTAGCGAGTGCGTTGCTCTAGTCGTTGAGCTTCTAGAAGTTTGCCCTCCTGATTCAATTGCTCAAGACGATCGTTTAGCTCCTGTAAAATGCCCGTACAGGCTTCTTCTAATTGATCATCCGGGGTGACAAAGTGGCGGGCGGGGTAAATATTTAAAGCCGATAAACTTTGCAAAATTTCGCCAGTGATGGGGTCAATGTAACGAATGGCATCAATTTCATCCCCAAAGAATTCTACGCGGATGATGCGATCTTCATAGGCGGGGCCAATTTCTAACACATCCCCCTTCACCCGAAACCGCCCCCGACCCACTTCCAGGTCATTGCGGCTGTATTGAATGGTCACTAAATCCCGGAGAATTTGCCGCAGGTTTACCTCTTCTCCCACCCGCAGGGGAATAGAGGCTTTGAGGTATTCAGCGGGCATTCCTAATCCATAAATACAACTAATAGACGCTACCACAATCACATCTTTTCGTTCAAATAACGATCGGGTGGCGGAGTGACGGAGCATATCAATTTCATCATTCACCGATGCGGTTTTGGCAATATAGGTATCGGAAACAGGAATATAGGCTTCCGGTTGGTAATAGTCATAATAGGAAATAAAATACTCCACGGCATTTTCTGGAAAGAAATTCCGCAATTCGTTACAAAGTTGGGCGGCTAAGGTTTTATTATGGGCTAACACTAGGGTCGGTTTGCCTACGGTTTCAATCACATTAGCGATCGTAAACGTTTTACCCGTTCCCGTGGCCCCTTTGAGGGTCTGAAACCGATTTTGAGCTTCTAAGGAGTGAATTAAGGCGGTGATGGCGGAGGGCTGATCCCCCATGGGCTGATAGGACGAGGTTAGCTGAAAGGGACTCATGGCTTGATCAGAGGATGAGGATCGAAATACATAAGAAAGACACAGGAAAGGCGCAGAAAAGACACATCACGGGCAACTTCAGTGCCCAGATCGACGTTTCTCCCAGAACAAACCCCCAGAAACTGGGGATCAGGAGATCTAAGAATAGTTTATTTTATCCCCATCCCTCCACTCCTGGCTCGATTAGACTCCCTAGGGCGACGGTCTAACCTGGGTAAAGTGTTGTTTTTGTTACAGAATTCACCTGTTTTTTCGGTGCAATTGAGAGTGTATTAAAGGTTGTTACAAAAGAATCCTCAAATTAACTGAAAACCAGCCAGAGTAAAGGATCTCATCAGGGCTCAATCTATCGATCAAAACCTGGTTCAAGGCACAGAGTAGGTATAAACCCTATCCATAGGTTAGGGTTTATACCTACCATTCTCCCTGCCAGTCCAAGGTTGAAATCAGGAAGGGCTCCACCGCAGATCAACCTTTTTAGATCACCCGACTGACGGAATCTTCCCAAGAAACTTCTAAGATTGTGGCGTTAATCTCCGAAATTTTCTCCAAAACCAACTTACTGGCGTTTAACGCTTCCATTGAAGCCGTGCGGGCGGGTGAGCATGGTCAAGGCTTTCGGATTGTGGCGGATGATGCGCGTCTTTTAGCGGAGCAGGTCAGTGAATCCACCAAAGAAATTGAGCAACTGGTGTTTGGGATTCAGTTAGAAACCGCAGAAGTGCTGGCCATGATGGAAAAAGGAACCAGTCAGGTGGTGACCAGTACCCGCCTCGTCGCTCAAACCAGAGAAACCCTATCTGGGTTAGTGAACATCAGCCAAAAAATCGATGAATTTGTCCAATCCATTTCCGAGAGCACCCATAGCCAAAGTCAAATGTCTCAGGACGTGAGCCAAACCATGCACAGGATTGCCGAAAGTGCGGTCAGCACCTCTCAGGAATCTCAACAGGTATCCCAAAGTCTCAAAGACTTGCTCAGCGTAGCCCAACAACTTCAGGTTTCCGTTGAGAAATTCCGGGTTGGCAATGGGTAACGATCGAGTTGAGCCGCCTCAGTCAATCTTGAATTTTCACAGATTACTTTTCCTGCTTAAGAAGCAATGAATTAAAGGTCTATGCTCCTAAATAGGC
>DALYGI010000139.1:0-2283 GCA_031971595.1 Prochlorotrichaceae cyanobacterium CTOTU29312 | reverse complement strand
CGCTGGTGGGGAGCTAGGTGTTGGATGGACTTCTCCCCAAAAACGATCGTGCCCCTGTCTGCTGCTAAAAAACCGGAAAGAATATTAAAAAATGTGGTTTTTCCTGCTCCATTGGGGCCAATCACCCCCGTAATACTTTGGGGCGCAACGGTTAGGTGTACCTGGTTTAGGGCTTGAAACGCACCAAACTGTTTGGAAATTCCCTGGGCAGAGAGGAGGGGACGATCGGTAGGAAAAAACATAAATTACCCTGGTGTCTGTGTAGCAAAGGAGTAAGATGGAAAGAGGGATTCTGACCTCCCCCAAGTCCTTGCCCTTTTGAAGTTCGTGCCATGCCTCCACAATCTTTTGATCGCAGCAAGACTGATCTAAAAAGTTTATTACGATCGGGTACCTGGCTCTATCAGTGTGGTCAGGGGGCTGAACCCTTTTCCAGTTCCCCTAATCTGTCTACCCCTTCTTTTAATTTTAACGATCTCTATACCGATAGCGATCGGGACATCCACCATGATCCCGACCTGAACACGGATGCCCGTACCCTCGATCAAATTAACTTCCGGGATGTGGATAGCACAGATTTTCCCCTCAATACCTTTAATTTTGAACCCCCTGAACCTGGGGACGATCGCACTGTGCCGGATCAGGAGTATCCCCTAGAAAATCCCTGGGATCACCCCCTAGCTGTCCCCTTGGGCACCCGTGAACAATCCGGCTCTCCAAAGAGAGCTTCAGACCGTGGAGGCTGGCTGGGAACCCTAGGGCGCGGCAAATGGGGGGGATTGCTGCTCGTACTGGGGGTGTTAATTCCGGTGGGACTGTTTAAGGGACTCTCTCCCCTGCCCCTTCCCCAGAGCGCCTCCAGCCTGTCTACGCCCCTAGTCCCCCCGATCGAGCTAGAGAAGGCGACCCCCGTAGGCCCCCTAGAGCAGGCCGCCCAAGCAGCGGATTGGGCCACGGCCCTGATTGCCACTGCCCAAACCCCGGCGGACTGGCAAAGGATTGGCAACCTCTGGCAAGAAGCTATCACCCTATTGGGCAGAATTCCCAGCATTGATCCCCAATATACCCTGGCCCAAAGTCGTCTCATTTCCTATCGGAATCAGTTAGACTACGCCACAGCCCAAGGGCAATCTTTAGCCATGACAACGAAGGTTTTGGCAGAACAGGATCAAATTTTTCGGGTAGCGGTGAGGGCGGCGATCGACGCAGCGGAATTAACCCAATCGGCTCGTACTCCCCAAGAGTGGCAAGAGGTGGTTAATCATTGGCAAGCTGCGATCGAGGGGATGAGTCAAATTAGTGTCCAAAGTCCCCACTATGCCATTGCTCAGGATCGCCTTTCCACCTATACCCAAAACCTGAATTATGCTCAGCAACGTTGCTCCCAGCTATGCTCAAAGTAAGATATAAGAATGGAGTTTTATTTTGATTATTGTTATTGATAACTACGATAGTTTTACCTACAATTTAGTGCAATATTTAGGAGAACTAAGCACGGTTTCTGCCGCTGCTAGTCGGATCGAAGTGTATCGTAATGACCAGATTACCGTGGAGCAGGTAGAAGCCTTAGCACCAGATGCGATCGTCATTTCACCGGGGCCAGGTCGTCCAGATCAGGCGGGCATTTGTTTAGAAGTCATTGAAACCTTGGGGCCTAAAATTCCATTGTTGGGGGTTTGTTTAGGACATCAGGGCATTGGTCACGTTTATGGCGGAACGATCGTGCGGGCGGAGGCGATTATGCACGGTAAAACCTCTCCAGTTCATCATAAAAATGTAGGGGTTTTTGCCGGTTTAGAAGATCCCTTTATTGCCACCCGCTATCATAGTTTAGTCATTGAAAAAGAAACCTGTCCAGAGGTATTAGAAGTAACCGCTTGGTTAGAGGGCGGCATGATTATGGGGGTTCGTCATCGAGTTTATCCCCATATTCAGGGGGTTCAATTCCATCCTGAAAGTGTGTTAACCCAGGCCGGAAAACAACTCCTCAGTAATTTTTTAGGTTCCCTTTGAGGGCCTTCCCTATCAACGGCATAAAGAGCATGAATGGTTAAAAGACTGTGTTTGCAAACTCCCCTCTTTTTCCTATGATGGATAGGGTAGTTTAGGTTAGTTTACTTGAGGAGCAATCAATCATGGCTCAGGCAATGTGGAATGGGGTCGTTTTAGCAGAAAGCGATCGGTGTGAGGTGGTAGAAGGCAATCTTTATTTTCCCGCAGACAGCCTGAAGATGGACTACTTTCAACCCAGTACCCACCAAACCACCTGTGGCTGGAAAGGAG
>DALYGI010000138.1:0-9786 GCA_031971595.1 Prochlorotrichaceae cyanobacterium CTOTU29312 | reverse complement strand
GATCCAAGATCTCACGGGACATACCGACTGGGTTAGGAGCGTGAGTTGGAGTCCAGACGGGGAAACGATCGCCACCGGGAGTGATGACAAGACGGTGAAACTGTGGGACTGGAATCTCGATCGCTCTTTGGCCATGGGGTGTTACTGGACAACAGACTATCGCACCCGCCCTAACACCGATCAAGCAGTGAATACTCTCTGTCAACGGCCCGAAGTACAAGCCCAATTGCCGGGGTTGCTGCGAATCCAAGCCATTGAAACCGCACAGACAGGAAATTACACCGCAGCATTAAATTTTCTAGGGAATACTGACCGCACCACTCTAGATCAACAACTCCGCACCTTTGCGAGTGCGGCCCTATCGGGCAAGGCGACTCAACGGGTCAGGTTTTACCAATTGACCAGCCTCAGTGAAATCTATGAGGATGAAAATTCTGCTACTTTTAGCAACGATCTTGAGAAATTTGAATCCCTAACGGCAAGTCGGCAGCGAGAGGGTCTGTGGTTATTAAATCGAGCTAAAACGATCGATCCTCAGTTTGATTTAGATCAGGCTCAAGAAGCGTTAGCCGAAAAGTTGAACGAATCGATCGTTCAGGCTATTCAAAGTTTAATCTATAGAGGGGATGAGTTAGCGGCTCAAAACGATCGGGAAGGAGCAATTCAACGCTACCAAGCTGCCCTACAACTCGATCCCCAACTCGATCTCAACCCCGAAGCCCAATTCCAAACCTTAGCGGCTCAATCTTTTGTCAATCAAGGGGATGAGTTACAAAACCGCTCTAGATAAGGGCTTTAGGGGCTATTTTTAGACACTATAAAATGGCTCAGGCGTGATTTGAACACGCGACCAAGGGCTTATGAGTCCCCTGCTCTACCGCTGAGCTACTGAGCCATAAATTTAGACTTTTCCTATTAAAGCACAACTCGCACTGTTACGCTACAACCCAGTCATAAAATCATAAAATTAGCAGAATGAAACTGCTCTGGTGTGTTGGTGCCATGTTGAACGTTTCCTCCTATCGATTTGTCCTGCGCTGCCTGTGTGTCCTCTCGATCGTCCTGGCGCTGAGTTGGGGCGGATCTGCTGCTGCCCAGTTCTCGGATTTTTCACCGTTCTCATTGAGGGAAACACCCCAAACGATCGAGGGCTATGATCAGGGCTTGGTGCATTTACAAGGCCGTCCACTCTTTTGGGTAACTGCGCCTCCGGCTACTGACCCGCAAAAGGCCACGCCCCTTCAGGAGCGCATTCGGGATATTGAGCGGCTGCTCAACCAAGCCCTGGGGACAACGTTTGATCCGTTTGAGCCCCAAAGTCTGGATTTTATTCTGGAAGAAGATGACCAAACTAGGCTGTTAATTTTGCGGCTTAATGGGCAATGGCTGATGACTATTACCCCCAAAGATGCCACGGCGAACGGTCGGACGGATGTGGGTCTGTGGGGAAGAGAGGCGATGGAAATTCTGCGGGGGGCGCTAATTCAGTCTAAGCTCGATCGTCAACCCGCTGCTTTGGCCCGTCAAGGGGCTCTGGTGGCGGCAACGATGGCGGCGGTGTTTCTCCTCAGTGTGTTAAGCCGTAAACGTCAACACTATTTACTGAGCAAATGGTCGAGTCTGTTGGAAAAACAGCAGTCCCCTTCCCCAACGATCGCTGCGGAATCTCTGCCCACAGGGATGCAAATTAACTCCCAATCGCTAAAATCCCAATATTTATCAGAACGAAATCTGTGTTATGTGCAGATTCGTTTTTTACAACTGTTACAGTTGGTAATTTGGGGCGGGGGGTGTTTTATTGCCCTCGGTTTGTTGAGTTATACCCGTTGGTTACAGCCCCTAGTTTTGCGGTGGTTACCCCTGCCCCTCAAGGTGGTGGGCATTAGTATTTTAACCTATCTTGCCCTGCGGCTCAGTGAGGTTTTAATCGATCGTTTTTTTATTGCCCTCCAATCCGATCGACTTCTGGAACCTAGCACCTCTAAACGGGTAGAAAAACGCTTTGAAACGATCGCTCAGGTGTCTAATGGTTTAGTGAATACCCTGGTGATTTCCCTGGGAATTTTAGCAGGGCTATCGGTGTTTGGGATTGAACTGGGGCCGGTGTTGGCGGGGGCGGGGATTATCGGTTTAGGTATTTCCTTTGCCTCCCAAGGGTTAATCAAGGATTTTATTAATGGCTTTTTTATTATTCTGGAAGATCAGTATGCGGTGGGGGATGTGATTAAGGTTAGAGAGTATGCGGGGGTGGTGGAAAATATGAACCTGCGAATTACCCAATTGCGGAATGGGGAAGGTCACCTCATTACCCTACCCAATAGTAGTATTGCCGTTGTGGAAAATTTATCGAAGGAATGGGCGAGGGCGAATATTTCCTTTATCGTTTCCAGTCAAGCTGACCTCAATCAAGTTTTAGAAATTGTCATGGCAGTGGCGGATGAATTTGCTAGAGATTTAATTTGGGGAGAGCGTATTTTGAATGGGCGGGAAGTGGTCGGGGTCGAAAACATTGCCCCGGATGGGGTCACCATTTTGATCTGGATTCGGACTAAACCCCTAGAGCAATGGAGTGTGGGGCGAGAATTCCGACGCAGATTAAAATATGCCCTGGATGAGCATCACATTGACATGGGCATTCCCCAACCCGCGATCCTCTGGAACGCGAAAGGTGTAGATATTCCCCCGGAAGCGACCCCCTAGAATCCTAGGGCAAATCCCAGGGCAATAGGATTATCTTGGAATTGGAACAATTGGAACAGAAGTTTACTACCCTTCTAAATCTAGGATAGGATAGGAGACTATCGGATCTTCTGGATCTTCAAGTCACGGATCTCTAGAACTACTTCCCTTTCCTGTCTTCTCTCGTCTTCCCATGAACCAATCCTTCGAGCAAGCCTATTTAAAACTGGATAGTATCGATCGTTTCATCGTCGAACTCTTTTCCATTCTTTACGAAGACACTCCTCGAACCAGGGCATTTGATTATATCAATCGAGCCAGAAAACAGGCAAATATGGAACCCTTGACCATCGATCAATTTAACGATCGGGCCAGGAAGTTACTGAACGCTCAGTTGCTCGTCTCTTCTGGCTACAACCTCACCTGTCGTCCTGAAATCCGAGAATTTGTTGCCCGTCAGACAGTCAAAAGAGGCAGCCTTGAGGCGATCGCTAACAGTCTGCATAGCGCTTATGCCTCCGTGGACTTCAGTTTCTATTTTCACAGTCAACGAGAATTACGGCTGGCGGTTTATCAAAAAGATATGAAAACCATTCAGGAACTCCTCAGGAGCCCTGCCGGATCCGACTTGGGACTGGTGTTTAAGTCCATTCTCCGCAATGTTTTCAATACCCCCTTTGATCTGGAGTGGTTTGAGGAGTTTCCTAAGGGGTTGCAGATGCCCGCCATCCACGCCATTTTGGAGCATTCCGCCTGGGAATGTGAGGCGGCCCAGGAGGCCTTTGCTATTTTAACAGAGTGGTTTGAACAGGAGATTTTGGAGAGGGGAACCCGGAGACTTCGACCCAATGAGGAAGCGCTCTACCTCATGTGTATAGAGCAACTGTGGCTGAGGGGGCAGATCCAAGAAGCCAAGGAAGGGTTAGCCATCCTGGAGAAAAAAGTACCCCCTAACAGTTCTTATTACCTTGCCCTCTTAGGGACGATCGCATTTTTAGAAAATCGCGGGGAAGAATCCCTCTCCTATTACCGCCAAGCCCTATCTGCGGCCGGAAAAAGTCAGCAAGCCAAGCTCCAATGGTTTAGCAGTTTTCCCTGTACCCTGATCTACTTTTTTGCTGCCCTCAAGGATGGTCGTTCTCCGGTCTTAAAGGAGGCGGAAAAGTATGCCCAACTGATCTACACCTCTTCCTGCTGGCTGAGGGATGCCATGTCCCCCCTCTTAAAGCTATTGGCTCAGCGCCAAGGCGCTGCCCTGGACAGCCAGCAACTAGCGCCCTTTATCAACTATCGCTCTACCGTCCAGGGGATTCCGGCACTCCTGGAAATGTATTGTCTCTATTGGTTGAATATTCCTGGCTTTGGGGCACGCTTCGCACCGGAACTCCGGCAAGACTTTACGGTGGCGCTCCAGGCCGACTATCAATGGGTTGCGTTAGAAGTAGCGGAGTTACTGCTCCGGGTGGATGAGAGCGTAGAGAACAAAAGTAATGTTCAAGACATGATTGAGTCTGCGCGGGAGCCCAACTTTATCTCCCTGCTGCAAACCTTGGAGCACAAAGAGGCCTGGGAGTTGTCCTTGAAGGCCTTAATGGAACTGGGGGAGGGATCTACGTCGTCTAAATCTGCTCAGTCCCGCATTATTTGGCGCATTGAGGTGCAGTCTAGCAGTAGATGGACGATCGCTCCCTTTGAGCAAAAACTGGGTAGTCGGGGCTGGACAAGTGGCAAACCCATCGCCCTTAAACGTCTGGCGGGAAGTGGGATGGATACCAGCTTACCCTTTACGGATCAAGATCGTCGGGTTTGTCAGTGCATTCTCATGGAGCGAGAGATGGCCTCCCGGTACGGCAGCAAAAGTGTCTACAGCTTAAGTCCCGATGCGATCGTTGCCTTGGTGGGCCATCCCCAGGTCTATTGGGAATCGACCCCCTCCATTCGGGTGGAAATTGTCCAAGGGGAGCCCGAACTGACGGTGAAGCAAGTGGGGAAAGGCTACCTGCATCTGCAAATGGTGCCCAACTTAAGCCGGGCGGATAAATACCTGGTGGTGAAGGAAACCCCAACCCGCCTCAAGGTGATTGAAGTGAGAGAGAATTACCAACGCATTGCCGATCTGTTGGGGGCAAAGAATTGCTTGGTGGTTCCCGTTGCGGCGAAGGAGAAAGTCCTAGCGGCGATCGCTAGTCTGGCCACCCTGGTTACCGTCCAGTCGGATATTGGGGGCGGAGTGGCCGCCGAGGAAGTGCCAGCGGATCCCAAACCCCGGCTCCACCTCATTCCCTACGGGGAGGGGCTTCAGGTAACCATGTTGGTGCATCCTTTTGCGGAAGGTGGCTCTTACTATTCACCGGGACAGGGGGGAGCGACGGTGATTGCGGAAGTGGAGGGCAAACGGTTACAGGCCCAGCGGAACTTAAAAGAGGAAAAGAAACGGGCGAAGACCATTGCCCAGACCTGTGAGGTGTTGCAGCAGTACAAGCCGGAGGATTTCGAGTGGCAGATTGAGGATCCAGAGGACTGCTTAGAATTGTTGCTCCAGGTGCAAGCCCTGGGGGATGAGGTTCAAATTGAGTGGCCCCAAGGGGAAAAATTCCGCCTCTCCCGTCCCCTCAGTTTTGGAGACTTTAAGTTACAACTACGGGCGCAGCAGGATTGGTTTGCGGCCAGTGGCGAAGTGCAAATTAGTCCGGATCAGGTGTTGGATTTGCGGCAACTGATGGCCCTGTTGGACACCGCTTCTGGCAAATTTATTAAACTCTCGGAAGGACAGTTTTTAGCCCTGACGGATGAGTTTCTCAAGCGGATTCAAACCTTGCACCGGCTGACGGAAAATACCTCGAAAGGTCTACGGATTCACAATTTAGCGGCCCTGAGTTTGGAGGACGTGTTAGAGGAAATCGATCAGTTGCAGGTGGATAAGGCCTGGACTCAGAATCTTAAGCGGATTAAAGCCGCCCAAACTATTGACCCCCAAGTGCCGGACACCCTACAGGCCAGCCTCCGGGACTACCAGGTGGAAGGGTATCGCTGGTTAGCTCGCCTGGCCCACTGGGGGGTAGGAGCCTGTTTAGCGGACGATATGGGGTTAGGGAAAACCATTCAGGTGTTAACCCTGATTTTGAGCCGAGCCCAGGACGGCCCCACCCTGGTGTTGGCCCCCACCTCCGTGGGCATGAACTGGATCAGTGAAAGCGATCGGTTTGCCCCTAGCTTAAATGTCAAAACCCTCCTCAACAGCGATCGGCAAAAACTCTTAGATGAACTGGGGCCCCAGGATCTGCTGGTGTGTAGTTATGGCTTACTCCAACAGGATGACGTGGCGGAAAAACTGGCTAAAGTGCGCTGGAACACGATCGTTTTGGACGAAGCCCAAGCCATTAAAAACGCCGCCACCAAACGATCGCAGGCGGCCATGGCCCTTTCCGGTAATTTTAAAATTATTACCACCGGCACCCCCATCGAAAACCATCTAGGGGAACTGT
This sequence comes from Prochlorotrichaceae cyanobacterium CTOTU29312, assembly GCA_031971595.1. Lineage (GTDB taxonomy): Bacteria > Cyanobacteriota > Cyanobacteriia > Prochlorotrichales > Prochlorotrichaceae > JBEAPM01. Next base: position 3,622 of record DALYGI010000138.1, on the reverse strand, counting down.
GGAACCTGTTTCGGTTTATTAACCCCGGACTGTTAGGCTCCCTAGAAAGCTTTAACCAGCGTTTCGGCTATCCCATCGAGCGGGATCAAGATGCCGTGGCGCGGGATGCCCTGCGGCGAGTGATTCAGCCCTTTATGTTGCGCCGGACGAAGGATCAGGTACTCAAAGAACTCCCTTCCCGCACGGAAATTACCCTTCAGGTGCAACTGAGTCCCGAAGAACTGGCCTTCTACGAAGCCCTCCGTCAGGAATCCCTAGAAAAATTAGCCAACACCGACGCAACCGCCGGAGCCAAACACCTACAAGTGCTGGCGGAAATTATGCGCCTGCGCCGCGCCTGTTGCAATCCCCGCCTCGTGCGTCCCGAACTCTCCCTACCCAGTGCCAAGCTAGAGCAGTTTGATGAAGTCCTAGAGGAACTTCTAGACAGTGGCCACAAAGCCTTGGTGTTCAGTCAGTTTGTGGATCACCTCACCATTTTGCGGGAGCATCTGGACAGTAAAAAAGTGACCTATCGGTATTTGGATGGCAGCACCCCGGTTAAGCAACGGAAACAGCAGGTGGATGCCTTCCAAAATGGAGAAGGGGATGTATTTTTAATTAGCCTCAAAGCCGGGGGCAGTGGGCTCAATCTCACCGCTGCGGATTACGTCATTCACATGGATCCCTGGTGGAACCCCGCCGTGGAAGATCAGGCCAGCGATCGGGCTCACCGCATTGGCCAACAGCGTCCCGTCACCATTTATCGCCTAGTGGCCCAGGGGACGATCGAAGAGAAAATTGTAGCCTTGCACCAAAGCAAGCGAGATCTGGCGGACAGTTTACTGGAAGGGGCGGATCTCAGTGGCAAGATTTCCACCGAGGAACTCCTGGCCTTGTTGACCGAGGGCTAATGTTACGGCCTGTGCAACTTACGCCTTTCCTGCCAGGAAATTTTGCGATCGCTTTGTGATCCCTTTGCGATCGCTTTGTGATCAAAGGCACACACCAAAAGCCAAGAAGTTCATGAAGTTTCATGCTCTGGTCTAAGAGCTATGGCAAAATAGACCCTGTTTGGAATACTGTTTCGGTGTTTCCAGATCTGTAAAAGCGCTAAATAATGCCAGAAATTATGGAGAAACTGTTATACGAGTATGCTTGGCTCATTCCGGTGTTACCCCTGCTAGGGGCAACGATCGTCGGGTTGGGCTTGCTCTGCTTTGATAAGACGATCGTTAAGCTACGCCAAGGCAATGCGGCTTTTATCCTCTTGCTCCTAGGGGTTGCCGTTGCCCACTCCTTTGCCCTGCTGTGGAGCCAGTTTCAGGGCCATGAACCCTATCAAGTCATGTTTGAGTGGGTTTCCGCCGGGGATTTCCACCTCAGCATGGGGTACACCATCGATCATTTAGCCGCTTTGATGCTGGTCATTGTGAGCACCGTGGCCCTCCTAGTGATGATTTATACCGATGGTTACATGGCTCACGATGCGGGCTATGTGCGCTTCTACGCCTACCTGAGCTTATTTAGTTCCTCCATGTTAGGGCTGGTGGTGAGTCCCAACCTGGTGCAGGTCTATATTTTTTGGGAATTGGTGGGGATGTGTTCCTACCTGCTCATTGGCTTCTGGTACGATCGTAAGTCCGCAGCGGATGCCTGCCAAAAAGCTTTTGTGACCAACCGCATTGGAGACTTTGGGCTACTGCTCGGCATTCTCGGTCTCTTCTGGGCCACGGGGAGTTTCGACTTTGACATTATGGGGGAACGGCTCCAAGGCCTCGTAGAATCGGGAAATCTCAGCCTTGTCCTGGCTAGCGTGTTTGGCATACTCGTGTTTCTGGGGCCGGTGGCCAAGTCCGCCCAGTTTCCCCTCCATGTGTGGCTGCCGGATGCCATGGAAGGCCCCACCCCCATTTCCGCCCTGATCCATGCGGCAACCATGGTGGCGGCCGGTGTCTTCCTCATTGCCCGGATGTATCCCGTCTTTGAACATTTGCCCTCGGTGATGAACCTGATCGCCTGGGTGGGAGCCTTTACCGCCTTTATGGGAGCGTCCATCGCCATCACCCAAAACGACATTAAAAAAGGCCTCGCCTATTCCACCATTTCCCAACTGGGTTACATGGTCATGGCCATGGGGGTCGGGGCGTACAGCGCCGGGCTATTTCACCTCATGACCCATGCCTACTTTAAGGCCATGCTCTTCCTCTGCTCCGGCTCCGTCATTCATGGCATGGAAGGCGTAGTGGGTCACGATCCGATCGTTGCCCAGGATATGCGGGTGATGGGGGGGCTGCGGCGATATATGCCCATTACCGCCACCACCTTTTTAATTGGCACCCTGGCCATCTGTGGAATTCCCCCTTTCGCCGGGTTCTGGTCTAAGGATGAAATCCTCGGTCAAGCCTTCGCTGCTAACCCTGCCCTCTGGAGCGTGGGCTGGCTGACCGCTGGCATTACCGCCTTTTATATGTTCCGCATGTACTTCTCCACCTTTGAAGGGGAATTTCGCGGTGAATCCGCCACGGCCAAGCAGGCAGTTTTAGACGATTGGGGCATTGTGGCCCCTGTGTCTGCCCATAGCTCTGATCACGGCCATGATCACGGCGATCACGATCACGGGCATGACCACAGCCATGACCACGGGCATCACGCCCACACCCCCCACGAGTCCCCCTGGACAATGACCTTTCCCCTGATGGCTTTGGCCCTGCCCTCCATCTTCCTGGGATTCTGGGGAATGCCCTTTGCCAACCGCTTTGAAGCCTTTATCCAAGCCCCCGGAGAAGTGCTAGAGGTTTTACATGAAGCAGAAGCCTTTAATTGGACTGAGTTTCTGATTATGGCCGGGAGTTCCGTGGGCATTGGTCTCATCGGCATTACCCTCGCCTCCCTGATGTACAGCAGCAAAACGATCGATGTGGCAGCGATCGCCCAGCGGATTCAGCCCCTCTACCTATTTTCCAAAAACAAATGGTATTTGGACGACATCAACGACGCTCTCTTTGTACAAGGAAGTCGCCGTTTAGCCCGCCAGGTGCTAGAAGTGGATGCCAAGGTGGTGGATGGATTGGTGAACCTCACCGGTTTGGTGACCCTGGTGAGTGGTGAAGGGCTCAAGTACCTGGAAAACGGTCGGGCTCAGTTCTACGTGCTGATTGTCTTTGGGGCCGTCCTCAGCTTAGTGGTTCTGTTTAGAATTACCTAGCCCTGAAATGCGGGGGAGTCTAGGCAACGCCATGCCACTCTCCCGTTATCCTGTGGGGCGAGAGCCTACAAAAAACGGCCGATCGGCCTTAGGATGGCACTACGGTTCTTAAATTCTCAAATTCTCAGCATTCCCCTAGCGCCGGTCATCTCCCTAGGGATTCAGGGGTGATCTACCGGGCGCAAATCCCCGAAGGTAAGGAGTAGATTCATGTTAGTTGAAGGTCAAAAGTATCGCTTAATTACCCGCAGCGATTTTGATGGATTGGTTTGTGCCACATTGCTCAAAGATCTAGATATTCTAGATGACATTCTTTTTGTCCATCCCAAGGATATACAGGACGGCAAAATTCAGGTCAGCTATCGGGATATTACCACCAACCTTCCCTATGTTGAGGGCGTTGCCTTTGCCTTTGATCATCACTATAGCGAAACC
>DALYGI010000137.1:0-9789 GCA_031971595.1 Prochlorotrichaceae cyanobacterium CTOTU29312 | reverse complement strand
ATTCCCTAACCCCTACCCCCAAAGCCTTAAATTGTTCCGCATTTCCGGAAACCAGGAAATTGCTGGTGTAGGCTAGGGAAAATGTTAGGACATGAACTGTATGCTAGCTAGAAATCCAATTCTGCTGGGATTGCTGCTGTTTATTCCCCTGTCTGTGGCTGCAGAGTTTTTACACTGGAGCCCCCTCGCCATCTTTGTCTCGGCGGGTTTGGGGATTGTGCCCTTAGCGGCCTGGATGGGAACCGCAACCGAAGAAATTGCAGTGGTTGCCGGGCCCACCCTGGGGGGATTGCTCAATGCCACCTTTGGCAACGCAACGGAACTGATTATTGCCATCATTGCCCTACGGGCTGGCTTAGTGGATGTGGTCAAAGCCAGTTTAACCGGATCGATTATTGGGAATCTCCTCTTGGTCTTGGGGTTAGCCATGTTGCTGGGTGGGGTTCGGTTTAAAGAACAGTCCTTTCAACCGGATGCGGCCCGCATGAATGCCTCCGCAATGAACTTAGCAGTGATTGCAATTTTGCTCCCCACAGCGGCTCAATACACCTCAAAAGGGATGGCAGCAGGGGCAATTCAAAACCTTTCTGTCGCAGTAGCGATCGTTTTGATTTTGGTCTATGCCCTGAGTCTCTTTTTCTCCATGAGAACCCATAGTTACCTCTATGATGTGGGAACAGCGGAGTTTGAGGAGCAGGAGGAAGAAGAAAGCCATGAAAAACCAAACTTGGTGCTGTGGATCGGCGTATTGCTGGTGGCCACCATCCTCGTGGCGGTGGAATCGGAACTATTGGTGGGCTCATTGGAAGAAGCAACCTCTAGCCTAGGCCTATCCGAGCTATTTACCGGGGTGATTTTACTGCCCATTATCGGTAACGCGGCGGAACACGCCACTGCGGTAACCGTAGCCATGAAAAATAAGATGGACTTATCCCTGTCCGTGGCCATGGGATCCAGTTTGCAAATTGCCCTGTTCGTGGCTCCCCTGTTGGTGCTGATCGGCTGGATCATTGGGCAACCCATGGACTTAAACTTTCAACCCTTTGACCTAGTGGCGGTGGCCGTAGCCGTGCTGATTACCAACTCCATTAGTAGTGATGGTAAGTCTAACTGGTTGGAGGGGACTTTACTGTTGGCTGGCTATGTCATTCTGTCCCTTGCGTTCTATTTCCATCCTGTTTAACGTCAAACCTCACATCCCTGGTTTCTCGTAGAGCAAAGCCCAATCTTTTGATGGGATGTCTCCAGAAATCGGGGATTTTGGCAGCAATTCTCATCACAGAGATTAAATCCAACTAATTTCATCTTTGTCCCATATATCGGTGGGCAGTCCTTGGGCATCGGCAAAGTCATCTAGGGACTGATAGGCTACGTTGTCATCGGGAATTTTTAATTCTTCCGTTGCATCGCTGAAATTCTCGATCGTCTCCTGATGGGTGGTTTGAGTGTGAGTGGGGACAGTTTTGTGGACAAAGGGAGACTCCGATCGTTTGTCTGGGGCTAAGGTTTGGAGAAAAACATCTAGGGTTTCTTGTTTGAGCCAGCCTCGCATCACGGCTAAAGCCCCCAATTTTACCCCCGTCTGCCATTGATCCTTGAGAAGATCTTGAATCTGTTGTTCCGTGAGTAAATCCGCTTGCTGCAAATAGTAACCCAGGGGATGATCCGTATTGAGTTTGACCCAATGGGACTCAAAAAAGTCTAGGGTTTTGGGTTTGAGCCAGCCCCGCAACGCCAAAATTTCCTTGAGGCTGAGATCGGGGTAGAGGGCACGATCGCCTTGGAGCATCTGGAGTTGGGAGGTGGATAAAAGATTTGCCTGGGTTAAGCGATCGAGCCAATGTTGATCGTCCTGATTAGGGGATCCTGAGTTTTGGGGATCATAGAAAGAAACAGGCAGGGGTTGAGCTTGGGACTTTTTAAGGCACTCTAAAAAAAAGTCAACGGTGCCCTGATTCACCCAGCCTTTGTAAGCAGCTAAGACACCAAACTGCAAACCCGATTCTCGCTGTTCCTGAAGAATTGCCTGAATTTGGTCTTCACTGAGGAGCCCCGCAGACTGTAAATATTGGCCAATGGGTTGATGTTCGCTAGACGATCGCTTGAGGAGATTGGGCCAGCGATCGGCAAAAAAATCCGATGTTTCCTGTTTTAACCAGCCCCGCAACGCCAAAATTTCCCCTAACAGCAACTCAGGGTAACTGGTTTGCATCAGTAGCGCCCCTTCTAACTGAGCCTGAGAAATTAATTGGGCATCCAGTAAAACCAGACCCAAGGGCTGACGATCGCCGGAGATAGACATAATAAACGGCCTTCAATTTCACTCACGGACTGCACCATTTCGATCAAACTACGAAGTTAAAGATGATCAAATTTTGCTGATGAGGATGCCGATGAGAGCCGATCCAATCGAATTCTAAATTTTAAGGAAATTTTAATCAAGTTCTAAGTAGCTTAGGCAGACTCAGGCTTAGGCATAGAGGAAGGGTGAATTAACAAATCCGCCGTCGATCGTTTTTCCACCATTTCCTTGGTAATCACGCAGCGAGATACATCCTTGCGGGAGGGTAGCTCGTACATAATATCCAGCATAATTTCTTCCACAATGCTACGCAAGGCCCGGGCTCCGGTTTTCCGGCGGTAGGCTTCCCGTGCAATGGCCCGCAGGGCATCGGCGCGGAATTCTAGCTTCACGCTGTCCATGCTCATGAGTTTTTGGTACTGCTTCACCAGGGAGTCGCGGGGTTCGGTCAAAATGGCGGTTAACGCATCTTCGTCTAAGGGCTCCAAGTTCACCGTGACGGGCATCCGACCAATAAATTCTGGAATGAGACCATATTGAACCAAATCCTCTGGTTCCATCTGGCTGAGCATTTGGGCTGCCCGCTTTTCCTTGCTCAGGTTTTCGGTGCTCTGCATAAAACCAATGGACTTTTTACCGAAGCGACGATCGATAATTTTTTCCAGACCCACAAAAGCGCCGCCGCAAATGAAGAGAATATTGCTGGTATCAATTTGAATACAGTCCTGGTAGGGGTGCTTCCGTCCGCCTTGGGGAGGCACATTGGCGATCGTTCCCTCTAACATTTTCAGGAGGGCCTGTTGTACCCCTTCCCCAGACACATCACGGGTAATGGAAGGGTTTTCACTTTTGCGGGCAATTTTATCAATTTCGTCGATGTAAATAATGCCGCGCTGGGCTTCCTCCACATCCAAATCCGCCACTTGCAGCAGGCGCAGCAAAATATTTTCCACATCTTCCCCCACATAGCCCGCTTCCGTCAGGGTGGTGGCATCGGCAACCGCAAAGGGAACATTCAGCAATTTAGCCAGGGTTTGGGCCAGCAGGGTTTTGCCGGAACCCGTCGGGCCAATGAGCAGGATATTAGACTTTTGGAGATCAACACTTTCTTCCGTGATGGGGGTGTTGCCCTGCTGCTGGGCGTACTGGTAACTCAGGCGCTTGTAATGGTTATACACCGCCACGGAGAGGACTTTCTTTGCCTCTTGCTGGCCAATTACATGGTCATCCAGGTACTTTTTAATTTCCCTGGGTTTGGGAATTTGGGAGAGGGTAATGGGGGATAGGGTGGTCTTTTTCTTCTCTTGAGCCTGATCCCGGCGATTGGGACTGGGGACATTGCTCGCATCAAAGAGTTCCTCATCTAAAATCTCGTTACAGAGATCCACACATTCGTCGCAGATATAGACCCCTGGCCCCGCAATCAGCTTACGCACCTGCTCCTGGGATTTGCCACAAAATGAGCATTTGAGATGAGAGTCATATTTCGGCATGATGATCTCCGGGGAGGATAGTGGGCGACGAACAGGGCTGGGGATGCAGGGCAAACGGTTAGAAGGGTCAGGTCATGCCTGTTGGGTCAGACTGACTATCACTCCGTCAGGTTATCACAGGGATCTAAGTAAAATGATCTTAGCAAAATTAGCAGATAACTTAACAGATTTATGCTTAAAGAGCCTAACTCAGAGTTAAATCAGGGCTAACTTCAGGGAAAATCAGGGGTTAAACCTAACTTCGTAGATCGGAAATTAGCCCCGGATTACTGCCGGACTACTAGCCCGGACTACTGAACGAGGGCTATGGGACGAGCTTTGTTGGTGTTGGATAAAACCCGATCGATTAAGCCATAGTCTTGGGCTTCCTCAGCGGACATAAAGAAGTCCCGTTCCGTATCCGCTTCAATGCGATCGAGGGGCTGTCCGGTATGCTCTGACAGGAGTTCGTTGAGCTTGGCCTTATGGTACAGGATCTCTTTGGCTTGAATTTCAATGTCGATCGCTTGTCCCTGTGCGCCCCCAAGGGGTTGGTGAATCATAATGCGGGAGTTAGGTAGGGAAACCCGCTTGCCCTTGGTTCCCCCAGAGAGCAGAAAAGCGCCCATGCTGGCGGCTAAGCCAAAACAAATGGTGACCACATCGGGGGCCACCTGTTGCATGGTGTCGTAGATGGCCATGCCTGCGGTGACGGATCCACCGGGGGAGTTGATATAAATTTGAATGTCTTTTTCCGGATCCTCTGCTTCTAAAAACAGCAATTGGGCCACGATCGAATCTGCCACTTGGTCATCAATGGCCGTACCCATGAAAATAATCCGCTCGCGCAGCAGTCGGGAATAGATGTCGAAGGCCCGTTCACCCCGTCCCGATTGTTCAACCACTGTCGGCAGAATATTTTGAGCGGTATACACCCCCTGCACCGAAGAAACGATCGAATCGCGGTGGTGAGTGCTGCCGGAGGTGACACCAGGGATCACGCCAGAGGGGGCAATGCTGGTGGTGCTAGACAGAGTGGTTTGACTCTGAAGGGAAGAGGGACGAAAAATCATCGGTTGAAGGATAGGATCGTAGAGAAAGCCTAGGGTTCATTATGCCCTAAAGTTCTGTCCAGTGGGGAAACAATCTCAACCCTCAAAACTCAACCCCCAGAACTCAACCCTCAAAACTCAACCCTCAAAACTCCACCCTCAAAACTCAAAACTCAACCCTCAAAACTCAACCCTCAAAACTCAACCCTCAAAACTCAGCCCTCAAAACTCAACCCCCAGAACTCAAAACTCAAAACTCAAAACTCAAAACTCAAAACTAATCCCCCCATTCATCCCCTTGGCTCAGTTGGTTGAGAATATCTTGGGCTTCTTCCTCCTGTCCCCGTTCTTCCAGTAGGCGGGCCGCTTCACGCCAGTCCGCAGCAGAGCCAGGGTAATCCTTAAGCGATCGTTTGAGGCGACCCCGTTCACGATAGGCGATAATGCGTTGCTCTGAAGGTGCTAAAGATTCTCCAGATTCCTCAGAGTCTTCAGATTTTGCAGATTCTAAAGGCTCTACGGGCTCTCCAGATTCTAAAAGCTCTTCAGATTCCAAAGACTCTACGGATTCTAAAGCCCCTAAAGGTTCTGAGGATCCTAAAAGCTTGCTCCAATCTTCGATCGCTCCGGCCATGTCTCCGAGTTTTTCTCGCCACTGGGCACGATGGGCAGCAGAATGAAACGCGAGCGGACTGGGGAAGTTTTCCGGGAAATGGCTGGGGTGGTATTTTTCCCAAGCAGCGGCGATCGTATCTAGGTCATACCTTCCAGATTGAAAGCTATCGGTGATCTGCCTGGTCTTCGCCTGGGATTTTGCAAATTGCTCGCTCTAGTTTACTGTCTCTAGGGTACGGGCCGAAAGGCTTAACCCGGACACCCGTTGGCGCAATTCAAACCGGAAAGCGGGGGATAAATATTGGGATTGGAGGGGTTGCCATTGTTGCCAGAGGGCTAAATACTCCCGATCTAACCGCTCTAAACAGGTTTTTAGGGTTGCTGGGGAAAGTTTTTTCTGATGGAGAAAAGCCTCCACTAGCCCCCGAATCACCGCGAGATCCTGCAACTGTCCCAGAATTTCTTGAAAGTCTTTGAGGGGAGTGACGATCGTCGTGAGGCTGGCGGCGGCGGTTTCCCCTAAAAAGGGGCTGAGTAAGGTGAGTTGATAGCGCAGTTGTTTAATACATTTTCGTAGGCCATGAAACTCCCGTTCCTGGGCGTGTAAATCCGCCAAGTTCAACTCTAGACTTGGGCTATAAATCCCCCCCTCAAGGATCGTGGCGACAAACCAACCCGGATGTTGAAGCCATTGGCTCAGACTCATTAACACGAGATCCGGGGCTAAAAAGGCAAAGGAGACCTGGGCTGTGTGAGCCGTATTGGTAAATTGGGGAGATTTTAACCAAGTGCGATAGGCCTTTTGGAACTGTTGGTATCGATCGCTGTGGAGGCGATGGTAAAGGGTCTGTAAAGATCGGGTGCGTTTTTGCCCCAATTGGTGCAACATTTTCTGAAGATGGTGTTGCTCGGCGGTGGGCAAGGTTGGTAAATAATGGGTTTTTAATTGATCCTGCAAAATATCTAGATCTCGCACCATTCCTAGGCACTGGGCAAAGGCTTTCACCATAGGTTCTTGGGCTGCTTTGGCCAGACGAAGATGGGGCTCAAAAAGCTGTAACGCACTACGCAGTTGGCGCAAACTAACCCGCATTTGATGAATATCCTCCGGGTCAACAGTTTTAGAATCGGCTTTGAGAATCGCATCTCGAAAACGATCGGCCCGGGTAAAAGTGGATTCAATGATGGCGTGGGCTACGGTTCCCAAGGAAACATCAGCGATCGGCGGTTTGGAAGCTGTCATAGTTTTAACCTTTAACCCTATGGGGTGGGGATGGATGATATTGAATGATGCAGCGATCTATGATTTTAAGCAATAGTGAAAAAACCATCGACCATTAAAATTATTACGCTCTTTGAATATGAGTTCAGCGATCAGCTTAGCGATCGTTCTTCTACTGATAGATAGCTAAGTGCATTATTTTCTTTTCTAGAGGAGATATGGTTTCATCAAAAAAATCACTAGAAAGATTGAATTCATCTGTAAATTTTCTAAACGCAGTATTGTAGAAACTACGCAGAATAAAAGCCATAAAAACACTTGGTGTGATTGGAGAACATACGGGAATCCTACAGTTCTTGAACTGACCTAATGTTAAATGGCATTTAGGGTGATCCAACTCTTGATAATTTTCTGGATCGTAGTCAAATCTGACGGGTACAGGCAATATATTTTTCGCTATTATATCTGCGTATATCTCATCGTCTTCATATATTTCAGGCTCATTCTGAAAATCATAAAGAAACGGTGATGGAAAGAAAGCTAATCGATGTGAACTTAGAATAGAACTTTTATAAGTGTATAGAAGTTGAACTAGTGCACCATCAATCATTTTTACATTATAATTCTCGCTACCGTCTAACTCCTGATATACTTTTGCATACTCAACATTTCTAAGAGCTATTGAAAGATCTCGCATACCAGGATATGCAATTTCATAACTGTCCCTTCCAATAGAGTTACAAGAAGGAAAATTTTGTCTAACTGATAAGCCAACAGCTATCAGCTTTTGAGTAATTGTATTAATCTGACTATAAATACTGCGATAATCTGTCATTTTGAGAAAAGCTTTTCCTTCAGACGTTCTAAAATTTCTGGAGATAGATCCTCTTTATAAATTTCGCCTTTGTCAAGAGCTTCAACAAGTTCTCTCAAATCCTTCTGCTTTTTATTTATGCGATCACGTTCTTTAGGACTCATATCTCTATTGACAAGATTCATTTCTTTGCGTTCTTCCTCAGTAGGATAAATAAATTGTAGTGTAAAATCTTCATCTTTTACTTTTGCGTATTCAGACTCTAACCTTCTCATACCCTCTCCATATCCTATGACTCTCAACCAAGCCTTACTTCGAGTCATTGCCGTAAATAAAATGTTTCTTTTCCTAGCAAGTTCATAGCCAGAAAAACATGACTGAGCATTGATCACATAGATCATGCCTGCTTCATTACCCTTAGCTCTATTAATACTAGTAAAAACAATAGAGTTTTCATTAAAGAAATCATCAGGGGATGTTGTTACTCCAGCTAAGCTAGAGTTAATCCCTCTTTCAAAAAGCAAAGCTCTAGCTTTTCCTACAGCCTCTCTGGTTGTAAGAGGATTTGTATGAATAACCATAATATCGTCATGCTTTAGCTCGTCTTCTTTCAAGTTAGCTTCTATTTGGCTGACTAGCCACTCAATCTGTTCTTCGTTACTGTTAAATGACTTGAATATAATAAGATCATCTATAGGCGAGTGAGTTTCAAGAAATTTTGGACTTGTATTCGCATTTCTAGCAAGCTTTACACATTGTCCATCTTCCAATATTCCTGCTTCTACTTCATAGCCGATGTCTCTCCACAAGCCAGAATGCTCAAACATTTGGACTAACCCACTTTCTCTATATATCCCAAATCCGAGAGCATGGGCAGAAGCCAAAATTGGGCGAGAATTCCTATAACATTTGTCTAAAATGATGTCTTGCTTTGGTTCGCCAGGAAGATTTTGAAGCTGAACACGAGGACGACCATGACTATCTTTCCCAAAGATCTCTTCAGGTGATTCCATCACTTTTCGATTCAGGCTTTGCAATTCATCATAAGCATAAATTAATCTTTTTGGCTCCTTCAAAATCTCATAACAAAGTCTCAGGAAATATTTAGAAAAGTCCTGGGCTTCATCAACTAAAATCGCATCATAATACTGTTCAAAGTTCTGTATTCTGCCAAGTGCCTCGTTGCAAGCAGCATCAAATTCCAGTCCATACGAGTGAACAAGTTTTTGGGCAGCGCCAAAATCTCGATATTCTATATTGTGCCTCTTGCAAATTTCATAATAAATTCCACCCATAGAGGGACTTCCCCAAGCATGAATAATTTGTATTTTCTCCCAGTCAGGTTCCTCACTTTTATGTTCGATAGTAAACATATTAATTAATTGCTTAAATTGAGCTTTTAGTGAGCGTGTATTGAATGTAACTGCTATATCCCAATCAGGATGCTTTGCATGTAAATAAGCAACTTTCAAAGCTAATACGATCGTTTTCCCTGAGCCCGCAAGTCCCCTGATTCTCTGCACACCTTCTACGGTTTCAATTACAGCCGCACTCTGATTTCTATCTAAATTTGCGATCGAGTCTTCTAGGCTATTTAACTTTGCTCCCCTGGAATCTTTTCTTTGAATATAGCTACGCGGCTTCTTTTTTCTTATAGAAGTAATTGCTTGTATTACTGAATTTAGATTTTCTAAATACTCACTATGATCCCATCTCTGAGAATCTAAAAAATCTGCCAAACCATCTTCATTCAAAGCGACAGGATAATCATCTGAAATATCTGTAGGTTTGTGAGTCCAAGCTGGTGCAAAGGTTACAACACCGATCTCAACCATTAACTTTCTTCTATTGGTAAGAGCTTTATGTTGAAGAAGTTTGGATTGGATTTTAGTTACACTTTCGTCTTGTACCTCTTCTAAATTAATGTTGTTTTCAACACCCTCTACAATATTGAATATGACCACACCATGCTCTCTCGATACTAAAAGAGCATCAATTTGATACCCTCCCTGTGAGGTTCCTATAATCGGGTATCCCAAGTATAGACTGCCATCAATGTCAAGCCTGCCCTCAAAATAGTCAGCTAGTCTTCTAGATGAAACAGGCTTAGAAACATCGCCTCGGACAACGTTAACCATGATTCAGCCCCTTTACATAAGGTGTGCGGATACGCTATCGTACCCGAATTTAGAACAATTTTTATAGATTACATTTTTAGTGTGTCTAGCCTAAAGGAAATGACTTAGGACTGCTGTAAGCTGTAAGAACGATCGAGAAAGTACCTAAAATCAGCAATTCTCGATCGTTTTATC
>DALYGI010000136.1:0-9791 GCA_031971595.1 Prochlorotrichaceae cyanobacterium CTOTU29312 | reverse complement strand
CATTGAAAAACGGTTACGCACAGGAGATCGCCTGAAATGAGTACTGTTACCTTAGCGGCTCTGAATGGTAATGCCAGCAAACCTGCGGACTGGTTACAGTGGACGGTCAAAGAGTTTTTTACCCATGTAAATTGGTCTGATCAACCCCCAGAAATCCAGGCTATTCAAATTACCACCCTGGAAGGGGGAACCCCAGAACTGAGCCTTCAACTCACCGTTAGCCAGTTTTTTAATGCCATTCCTTGGGATGGTAAGATTGCCGCTGCTCCGGTGGCCGCAGAAGTTTTGGTTGCTGAAGATGCACCCCCGGCCGTCAAGCCAGACTTAAATGTTGATGATTTTGCCGATTTCTTTTAATCCCTTTTGGTTGTTTGTTGATGGAGAAGAGTTATGCACCCCACCCTTGAGTCTGTTTTTAACGATGCTGAAAGTCGCTATCTTAATACCAATGAATTAAACATTGTCGGCGGTTATGTTGAATCCATTCCCGATCGTTTAGAGGTTTATCGCATTTTGCGGGATGAGGAGGTAAGTATTTTGCAACCCGTTGTGGATCAGTTGCAACAACAGTTCCCGGCTTCCGAAGCAAAGCGACTGGAACGCAGCACTAAAAACGGGATTTTATCCTTAAGAACCTGCGCCATGGGAATGTTGCTTAATGATCAGGCCTATGTGCAAGAGCGGATTCAATGGATTAAACAAACCCAAAAGAATAATAGCCTGGAAGACATCGACAAGGTTTTCTATCCGCTCCTAGAGCAGCAACTCAATAAAACCTTAGGAAACCTAAAAATGAAGTTGCTTCAAGAAACGTTTGATCAAGTGCGATCGTTCTTGCTGTCGGAGGGAAGTTCATCGGCCTCCGTGAGCGCTAGCCCGGCCGCCCCTGAACCCGTGGATGAATTAAACCTAGAATCTTTATTTTAGGAAATTTTAAGGTCAAGGCTAAGTCCAAGCTTTAAGGGCGAGCTTTAGAACAAAATCTAGGGACAAGCTTTTCTAACCAGTTTTCTGTTGTTTTGAAGTAGGTTGAATTATGATTTCAGTTGCTGACTTATTAGTAGACGGACGGATTCCCGGTAACTATTTTGCTACGGATGCCTATGTTCATAGCGATCTTGAGTTAGGGCTGTTAGAAAATCGGCGGGGCGATCGTCTTTTGGCCATTCCTGACACCCTGATTCGGGCTATCTATGGAGGTTTAGACAAGGAAACCGGACAGGCCACCCGCTTAGTTTTATTTAACTGTGGTCGTTGGTGGGGCAAAAATTTCTATGCCCGTTTTGGTGAAGAATTAACGGACTACTATGGCTGTCCCCTGGCGGAAATGTCCATGTCTGACTTTATCCAGTCCCTCAAACAATGTTGGCTAACCCATGGCTGGGGAACTTTTGATCTGGATCAAACCTATCAGCATCGTGGTTTTCTAATTGCCAAAGTCACCAACTCTCCCTTTGCCAGCCATTCCCCCAATATGTCTCGGCCCGTCTGTTTTCTAGAGACAGGGGTGTTTGCTTCCTTTTTTAGTCAATTGGCGGGTCGGGAGGTCAATTGCATCCAAATTAGCTGTGAATCTCAGGGATCGGATAGCAATCGTTTTCTCATTGGTCTACCCGATCGCCTTCAGGGAGTCACAGAAATGGTAGATGCCAAACTTAGTCATGAAGAAATTATGAATAAGTTGTGTGGTTAAGTGGCTAAGTCGCTAAGTCGCTAAGTTAAATGAAGGTAACCAAAAACGATCGGGACTCACTACGGTATGATTTGAGTGATTCTTCGTCGTTGCTGTACGCTTCATGTTCTCCAAGGAAAATCTTTTTGCGTTCTCCCTCTTGCCCTACCTGGGGTTTCTCTGGTTTCTGACGCGATCAGGGCAAACCCCTCGGTTAGCATTAATTGGCTTTTACCTAACCCTGTTGTTTGTTTTTATCACTATTCCCGCTGGAATTTACGCCCAAGTCCATTACCAACAGCCCTTGGCCGATGTAGATTGGCTCCATGGCGGTGCGGAAGTCTTTTTAACCCTGGCTAATATTTGCGTAGTGCTCGGATTTCGCCAAGCGATCGAAAACCCTAGGTCATGACGGTATACAATCCTTTACACTGAGATCGGATATAGAATCGATCGATAGATCTGAAGGGTTCTAGCAACAGCAGACAACCTCAGGGTACTCACGTCAACTTGGAGATGTATGAAAATTCTGATCCTCGCTTGGGAATTTCCACCCAGGATTGTGGGAGGTATCGCTCGTCATGTCGCCGAGCTTTATCCTGAGGTGGTGCAATTGGGGCATGAGGTTCATTTACTGACCATTGAATTTGGAGAAGCACCGGCCCAAGAGGTGGTGGAAGGGGTTCATGTTTATCGGGTTCCCGTTCCCGCAACGGAAGATTTTTTTGCCTGGATTGGGCAAATGAACTTAAGCATGGGCAATAAGGGCGGAGAATTAATTCAGCACTTGGGTGGTTTTGATCTGATCCATGCCCACGATTGGCTCGTGGCCGATGCGGCGATCGCCCTAAAACATCTGTTTAAAATTCCCCTCATCGCTACCATTCACGCCACGGAATATGGCCGATGTCATGGCTTGTATAACGAGACCAATTTTTACATTAATCGTAAAGAAAAAGAGCTAGTCCATGATGCTTGGCGGGTCATTGTTTGTACGGAATATATGAAAGTGGAAGTGGTCACCACCTTAGATTGTCCGGCGGATAAAATTGATATTGTCCATAATGGTATTCGTCCCCATAAAAAGCATAAAGATCCGACCTTTGACTATGAAACATTCCGGGAAGACTTTGCTAAAAGTGAGGAGAAAATTGTTTACTACGTGGGTCGCATTGCCCCAGAAAAAGGGATAGAAGTTTTACTCCGAGCAGCCCCCAAGGTAATCAATGCCTTTGGCAATGGGGTACGATTTATTGTCATTGGTGGCGGCTATACCCAACACTTACAAGACTTGGCAGAATCCATTGGCATTGATGAGCGTTGTCAGTTTACAGGGTTCATGCCCGATGAAGATTTAGACAAATTTCAAACGATCGCTGATTGTGCAGTCTTTCCCAGTTTATACGAACCCTTTGGTATCGTAGTCCTAGAGAGTTTTGCTGCTAAAGTTCCGGTGGTGGTTTCTAATGCGGGGGGCTTTTTGGAAGTGGTGCAACATAAGCAAACCGGAGTCATTACCGCAGCCAATGATCCCGATTCTTTAGCGTGGGGAATTTTAGAAGTTTTACAACATCCCGATCGGGCTAAAGTATGGGTAGAAAATGCCTATGCGGACTTAGAAAAACGCTTTTCCTGGCCAACCCTAGCCCTGGAAACAGAGCAGGTGTATAAACACGTTCTGCGAGAGCGCCAAGCTGTAGTCTGGTAATTGGAGGCGATGGCAATAATCTTTAACCTTTAACCTTCAACTTTTAACCTTAAACTTTCTACAAAATGATTCAATGATTTTCTCTGCAAATTCAGACTAGCGCTCAAATTATTGTCAATCTGTTGGATTCCCGAATTTGAATCGCTTTAATGATCTCCACATTAGCCTTAGGAAAGGGAAACTGCTCTAGTTCCTGAACCGTAACCCAGCGAATTTCATCACATTCTAGGGGTTGAGGTTCCCCGGAAAGATAGGTGCAATAGTGAACCTCTAGGGTGACCTTAAAATGGGTATAGGCATGATCAATGGTGATCAGATGGGATCCCACCGCTACTTCAATGTCCAGTTCTTCTTTAATTTCGCGGCGAATACAAGCCTCGATCGTTTCGTCGGATTCTATTTTGCCCCCTGGAAATTCCCAAAGCCCGCCCAACAGACCAGATTGGGGCCGACGATCGATCAGAATTTGCTGCTGATCATTCCAGATTACCCCCACCCCAATGCGCTTATGGGGAAGGGGGGCTTTTTCTTCACGCATAGGAAACTCCGCAGGAACCCCTAAATTATAAGCGGTGCAGGTCAATTTCCAGGGACATTGAGGACAGGTTGGGGTTTTGGGTAAACAACAGGTTGCGCCCAAATCCATGATGGCTTGGTTAAACCGTCGAGGTTCCTGAACATCCAGTAAGGTTTGGGACAGTTGCCACAGTTGGGGGAGAGCAAAGCGCACGGGCCGGGGCAAGGCCACCAAACGGGCCAAAATTCGCTTGACGTTGCCATCTAAAATGGGCACGGGTTGATTAAAAGCGGCGCTGAGAATACCTCCGGCGGTGGTAGCACCGATCCCCGGTAGGGCTATTACCGCCCCATACTCCTGGGGAAAAATTCCCCCATGGCGATCCCGGATCACCTGGGCAGCGCGGTGGAGATTGCGGGCCCGGGCGTAGTACCCTAAACCTTCCCAAGCTTTTAAAACCGTTTGCTGATCGGCACTGGCCAGGGCTTCGATCGTGGGGAATTGGGCTAACCAGCGATCGTAATAGGGCAATACGGTTTTCACCTGGGTCTGCTGCAACATAATTTCCGACACCCAGATGGCGTAAGGATCTACGGTTTGCCGCCAGGGTAAGTCTCGTCCTTCCCGATCGTACCAAGCCAGCAGCGATCGTCTTAATGTCTCTAAGTAGTCTAAATCTAGGGGGTCTAGATCTAGGGGGTCTAGAGCAAGAGGGTTGAGGCGAGAAGTTGATCCTAATTCAGATGGGGATTTTGGCATCCAATATTATATTAATTTATAATTAATAATTATAAATTATAAATTATTAGTTCTAAGCGCTAAAATTAACCGAGGGAGATAGACTTCCCTGAATCCGATCGAATTCTAAATCCGTTAATCGATCCACTGTCCAATCTGCCCGACGTTGAAGAAAGTGGATAGGACGATACCGAGAAACAGCGGCGACAGAAATTCCTACAGAACGGGCCGCATCACAATATCGGTAAACGGGCTCGATGGTTAAACAGTTTTGGGGGGTCAGGTTCAAGTTAGGATAAAGCTGGTTTAAGCTTTCGATTCCATAGGTATAGGCCCAGGGTTTAATGGGCTGATGGGGTAATTTGTCTCCAGCTAACACCAGATCAAAGTAGGGGGAAATCTGCTCTAGGTTTAAAATAGCTTTCACCTCCCGCTCAATGGAACTGGTCATTAAAACTAACTTGCAGGCCAGGGCACGGGCACGAAATAAAAAGTCTCGTACATCCGGTAGGAGCAAAGACGATCGCCCCAGGGCATTCTCTAAATATTCCAGTGTCCAATCACACCGCTTTTCCAACAGGTGGTTCAACTCAGCAACGGAATGGGATCGACCCCGACGCTCTAGCAACAGTTGTAAACAGGAACGATCGTCCTCTTCCCTAATGAGATCTTCATATTCTTGAGGTTTTAAGGATAAATTTTGATCCAATAGTAACTGCTGCATGACCTGAGATTGAATCAAACGATCGTCAATTAAAACCCCTCGAAATTCCAAAAAAATAGCTTTAAGCACCATACTCCTGAGGTCGTCACGGGTCAATTATTAACGGTTAATCATGAATGGTTAATGATTCATTGGCGTAGGGATAGGGATAGGTAGGTAGGGTAAAATGAAAACAACTCCCCTGCCCCAACACCGAATCTACCCAAATTTTGCCATAATGGGCTTGAACAATTTTTTTACACAGTCCCAACCCAATACCATACCCCTCCTCCTCCGCATCCCGTTCTAAACGAAAGGCATCTTGAAAAATTTCTTCGCGCTGATCATCAGGAATGCCGGGGCCATTATCACAAATGCTTACCTGAACTTTTTGGGTGGTGCGATGGAGAATGGACAGCTGAATTTTACCGGAGGGTGGTGTGTATTTAATGGCATTTCCAATCAAATTCATGAGCACCTGTTGAATCCGTTCCTCATCGACATACACCAGGGGAACATCTGAGGGTAAGTCAGTTTCAATGGTTTGAGATTTAGCTTGCAATTGCTCCTGAAACTTCCCTAAAGTGTCTTGGCACAGGATTACTAAGTCCACCTGGGTGGGGGCTATCATAAGGCGAGTATTACTGCTCCGGCCACTTTCTAGCAAATCCGTAATCATGTGCTCAATTTGATTGAGTTGGCGACGAGATTGGCTAAACAGTTGATTAATTAAAGATCGATTATAATTTTCGCTATCTTCCTGTAAATGCAAATTTAGCGTATCGATCGCTAATAAAATTGCGGTCAGGGGATTACGCAGATCATGGGCTAAAATCGTAATCACCCGATCTTTAAATAAAATTTGAGACTTTAAGTTAGCATTTTCCTGCTTGAGTTGAAAAATCTCATCGGAGAGGCGCAGGCTTTGAATTGCAGCAAAGTCGGAATTACCATGAAACTCCCGTTCTGCAAAAGATTCTAACCCCTCTGACCAAGCAAGCTGATTATTCACAACCTCCTGCCAAGAGGGCCACCAATGTTCAATTTGAATGGCTAAATCTGCACCCGCTAAAATTTGCCGAGGAGAAGGGGCAACCCGGATTAAAGTAGGCGTTGCAATCACCCGATAATATTCCGTGAGATGGGGTTCCCTCGCCACATTCACTTCCTGAAGGGAGTACCCCTGCCCTCCACTTAAGCGTTCTAAAGTCGCACGAATTCGACGCAACTCTTCCTTCGTTTTGAAGCGATCGTCGATGAACAGAAGCAGTTGCAAAGGAGCATTTTGGGGATTTGAGTAAATCTGAGAATCCTCCATAATATTTTTATAGGATTTTATGGGTTTTATAGAGTTTCTACGATCGACCTACAGCGTGCGGAAGAGTACAACGCTTGACCCTTCCGTACCTTGCAGTCCTAGGCGCTCAAGCCCTAAAGAACTTGCTCAACCTCTGCAATTTCAGGGATAGACTCCCGTAACTTCCGCTCAATCCCCATTTTGAGGGTCATGGTAGAACTGGGACAGGAGCCACAAGCCCCCTGAAGACGAACCTTAACCACAGGGCCGTCTAATTCCACTAACTCCACATTTCCCCCATCAGCCATCAAGTAAGGCCGCAGTTCGTCTAGAACACTTTCTACATTTTCCGATGTTAATGCCAATGTTTGAGCCATAGAAAACCTCCCTAGATATTTGGCCGATCGTTTTGTGGGCTACTATAAGAAGCCGCGCCTGAAAAGCCACGCTTGAAGCAATGCTTCAAAAGCCGCGCTTGCACCGCACTCCCCTAGGCAGTCCGCAGGTTTGACCCGGCACGACCCCATGACAGGGTAAAACTCCTTAACAATCTTAACTGAACTTGATAGTTTCGGGAAAAGCTTACGCCCAGAGAGGTTACTCCGCAGCAAGATAGGGTAGCAGGACAGGAAACAGTCGGGGTGATTGTAAATTTTTATGTATCTAAATTTACAAAATCCCTTTAAACCCCCAAAGAAGTGCTAAGGTACATTCAGATAGCCTACCTAAGCCAACGAGGAGTCAATTGACCATGTTTCAACGTCAACACGCTTTACACAACGTCACCCAAACCCACCGTGACAATTTACAAAAACGCTTAAATCGCCGTTTAGAAGCCGCTCGTGCCCGTGGCGACCAAGCTTTGATTAATCTTTTGGAAGCTGAAGCCAGCTACCTGAACGGGATTTAGCCCATAAGCTAGCCCGGAGGGGTAACCCTTCAGATCGCTTCAGATCAATTTAGTTTAGAGATAGGGAAGTTGGCTGGCCAGCTTCCTATTTTTATTTTATTTTATTTTATTTTATTTTAATTTTTGTACGTTTACGGCATGTACAGGTTATGGCGCAGACTATTAAGCAGACTCTTAAAATTACGATCGTTGGCTGTGGGGTGGTGGGGGCGTGTATTGCCTATGAACTCTCCGCACTGCCCAATCTAGAGATTACGGTCTTAGAAGCCCGATCGGAGCCGGGTTTGGGGTGTAGTAGCGCAGCCCTAGGGATTTGTATGGGGGTGATTAGCCATAAAATTAAGGGGCGCAATTGGCGATTACGATCGGAAAGTTTAAAACGCTATGAAACCCTAATCCCAGAGCTAACCGCCGCCTCCAGTACCAAAATTCCCTTCAATATTCCCTTCAATCGCCGGGGCATTGTCAAACTTTGCGGCACGGAGGAAACCTGGGAAAGTTGGCAACAGTTACAAACCAAACGCCAAGATCAAGGTTATGCCTTGAACCTGTGGACACTGGAGCAGGTGCAAGCTCAGTTTCCCGCCATCAATTACCAGACGTTTCAAGGAGCCATCTATTCCCCCCACGATCGCCAAGTGGATCCCCTGAAACTGACCCAAGCCCTGGTCAATGTTTGTCAACAGCGAGGGGTGCGATTTTGCTTTAACACCACCGTGGCAAACCTGATTCCAGAAATTTTAAACGGAAATTTTTTAGCCAGTGACTACATCATCCTCACCGCCGGAGTAGGGAATAAAACGGTAACCGGAGAAACGCCCCAGCAGCCGCAATTTCAGCCCGTTTTAGGCCAAGCCTGGGAAGTGACCCTACCGGAATCCCTCTGGGCTGGAGCAATGGATCCACAAGCTTTAGATTATATAGATCCGGAAATCGATCCGGGCTTACATCCAGTTCTCACCGGGCGAGATATACACTTTGCCCCGTTAGAAAATGCCCCAGGGAATCCCCCCGGAGCCCGCTATTGGGTCGGAGCAACGGTAGAATTTCCCCCCGATGAGGATCCCTCCGATCCTGCCCCCTCCGAAACGATCGCTGCTGAACTGTGGCAGGCGGCCACGGATCTCTGTCCTCCCTTAGCAGAAGCAACCCTTCAGCGTCACTGGTGGGGCCTGCGCCCCCGTCCCCTCAACCAAGCTGCCCCGGTGTTGCAATGGTCTGATCGGGTAGAAAATTTACTCTGGGCCACGGGCCACTATCGCAACGGTGTGTTTTTGGCTCCTGGCACCGCCCTCTGGGTCAAAGACCAACTGCTGCAAAAACTAGCCTAAAATTTCCAGATCGCCCCCGGTGGCAGAGGGGAGCCCTTGAGGTATGCTAGGTAAGCTGTACATTTAATCCCTAGCGTTAATGGCTACTCCCGCTCAGATTCGGATTGGTTCCCGTAAAAGCCAATTAGCCCTTGTGCAAACCCATTGGGTGCAAGAGCAACTCCAACTTCGCTTCCCCCAGACTCAGTTTGACGTTGAAACCATGAGTACCCAGGGCGATATTATCTTGGACGTAGCCTTAGCCAAAATTGGGGATAAGGGGCTCTTTACAAAGGAATTGGAAGTGGGGATGCTCCAGGGTTCCATCGACTTTGCGGTACATTCCCTCAAGGATTTACCCACAAGATTACCGGAAGGGCTGATGCTGGGCTGTGTTACGGAGCGGGAAAATCCAGCGGATGCCCTCGTGGTTAATGAAAAGTTTAAAGGCTATCAACTGGCCACCCTACCGGAAGGCGCGGTGATTGGCACCTCCTCCCTGCGGCGTTTAGCCCAATTGCGTCACCATTTTCCCCATCTGGTGTTTAAGGATGTGCGGGGCAACGTCAACACCCGTCTGGCGAAGTTAGATGGGGGGGAATATGATGCTTTGATTTTAGCGGCTGCGGGGTTACAGCGTTTGAATATGCCCGATCGGATCCACGAGGAAATTCCAGCCCAGTATTCCCTTCATGCGGTGGGGCAGGGAGCCCTTGGGATTGAGTGCCGTGCAGATGCGCCGGAGGTTTTAGCGGTGATTAAAGCCCTAGAGCATATCCCTACGGCCCAGCGGTGTGCAGCAGAGCGATCGTTTTTGCGGGAATTGGAAGGGGGCTGTCAGGTGCCCATTGGGGTGAATACGGACTGGCAAGAAACCCAGTTAACCCTCACAGGCATGGTGGCCAGTTTAGATGGTCAGCGCCTGATCCGGGATCA
>DALYGI010000135.1:0-9851 GCA_031971595.1 Prochlorotrichaceae cyanobacterium CTOTU29312 | reverse complement strand
CTTCATTTCGGGCTTGAGAAATCAATTTTTCAATATAAATTTGCCGAGGTCTTTCCGTTGAAACAGTACTCGCGTTATCAGCGGATGCCGTAATGTAATAACGCTGATAGGTGTTCCAGGCAGCAGGTAAGCGATCGACTTTAAAGTTGTAGTAATAATCCTGACAATATTGGGGAGTACTGGGTAAATCAGAGTCATATTTACTTTTGGCTAAGGATCCATTAGCACGAGTGTCAAACACATAGTTAGTGGCTCGGACTAACTCGGAATTATCATCCACGGCAATACTATCGGTGTAATAGGTATCCCCACCGGTTAAGCGGATAAAGGTATAGCCGTTATCAATGCCATCTTTTTGGAACCTAACCCGGACATTGCGGGCGGGTTCACTGCCCAGATTACAGACCCGTGCCCCCACAATGTAGGTTTCGGGGCCTTGGGTTTCCGGTTTGTTGCTGTCTAGACCGACAAAATCCCAGGTGATGGTTTCGATCGCTAATGTTGTAGTCGCAGTGGCGGGTTGCAAAAACCACCCTAAAACCCCCGTGAAGATCAGGGTGAATAAACAGGTGTATAGGAATAAACTTGCCCGTTTTAACCACCGTCGCCATTGGATCGGGCGGATGCCCCACTGCCCTAGCCAAGCATCCACGGGTCTGAGGGGGCCATTTTTACGCCACCAGCGTCTGCGCCGTTCCCGTTGTTGCCGTTTCCAGGTTTGCCACCGCTGCTGGTAGGCCTTCAGGGGAGCCGCGATCGTTTTCCTGATGGGACTGTTCCTGATTTGACTGTGCATCCATTGTCCCAGTTGACTGGGCAAACCTAGCAACCAGAGTAGCCCTAGCCAGATAGACCGAAGCATAGAAATTGGCCAGGGGAAAGAAGGGGGAGACTTGCGCGGTGCCATAACAATTTAGGGACTGATGGAAAACACAAGGCCAGGTAGGAACAGCCCAAGGAAACTTTCCCTTTGCTGTTGGGGGTCATCAGAATTTCGCTGCCCCATACACCAAAGGTTATCCTACCGGAGAGAGGATCCTCAGGATGCAGATTGTGAGGAAAGTTTATATAGGATCGGCAAAATGGCTGAGAGTTGGGTCTAAGGACAGCCTTCCCCTGCTAAATCTACGGAGGGGTTACCCACAATGCCAGGGGAGATCCAGCCGGTCACGGGGGCGGTGATATAGAACCAATCCCGGACTTGGTTAAAACTCTCTAGGCGCACCTGACGATCGCTGAATTCAAACCGATGTAGACCGGGTTCCAAAATTGCGGTCAGGGTTCGAGGATGTAAAATCGGCTGGTTCCTGACGGCTAAACCACTGGGAGCGGTGACTGTACATAAAATCGGGGTATTGGGTACCGGTGCCGATCCTCCTGTGCCGCTCGGTGTACCCAGGGCGATCGTCCCACTGGCTGGATTACTGTTCCCACTGGGGGTGTTTGCGCTCACCGGCACGATCGTTCCCAAACCATTGCAGTCCTTGAGGGGGTTAGCCTGGAGCCCGGCGGCTGTCATCCATCCCACCAGGGGAGACTGTAAGCGCACCCACCCCTGACCGCTCCCTGGGCCAATCAAGACGATCGCACCGGCAGGTAAAATGCCGAGGGCCGTACTCAAGGGGTTCGGTTCTAGGTAAACCCCCATTTGCAAGGTAGACCAGTAGCATTGGGGCGTTAGGGTATTGGGAGTTTGGGTATTGGGAGCTTGGGCGATCGTCGGGGCTGGGCTGGTTTGTGCCTGAGCGGTGTGGGGCGACAGCATCTCCCCCAGATTGAACAGAAGGATGACCAGGGGCAGCCTGGAGAGCAGTGAAGGAATGGAGAAAGACATCACAGAACTCCGAAAGATTAACGGCAATGAATGGCGATCCTCAATGAATACGGAAGGATGGGGCCTGTATTCCCTGCTTTTGAGACGGTCTTATCTTAGACGGTTTTAATTGTCGCCTATGGGGGGCGGAAATGAGTACAATGCCCTAAAATCCCTAAGATCTCTAAGATCCTCAATCATCCAAAAGGAATGCGGTATGAGTGCAAACGCCGTTGCAGAGGTTATTTGTGTTGGCACCGAACTGTTACTCGGAGAAATCCTCAACAGTAATGCCCAGTTTCTAGCTCAGGAATTAGCCGCCTTGGGGATCGATCACCATTATCAAACCGTCGTGGGCGACAATCCTCAACGGATTCAGCGGGTGATTGCCAATGCCTGTGATGCCAGTCCCCTAGGACGATCGAAAATTTTAATTTTTACCGGCGGACTGGGCCCCACCCCCGATGACCTCACCACGGAAACGATCGCGGATTTTTTTGACACCCCCCTGATCGAACGATCGGAAATTGTCACCCTCCTGCAAGACCGCTACGCCCAGCGGAACCGACCCCTCACCCCTAGCAACCTGAAACAGGCCCTCGTCCCCCAGGGGGCAGATATTTTACCCAATCCCACGGGCACGGCCCCAGGCATGATCTGGCAGCCCCGATCGGGATTGCATATTCTCACTTTTCCCGGTGTACCTTCGGAAATGAAGCGGATGTGGCGAGATACGGCGGTGCCCTACCTCCGGGAGCAGGGGTTTGGTCAAGGGGTGTTGATCAGTCGCAATTTGCGCTTTTGGGGCATTAGTGAAGCGGCCTTAGCGGAGCAGGTGTCTGCTTTTTTTGACCAAACCAATCCCACCGTGGCCCCCTATGCCAGCCAGGGGGAAGTTCGCCTCCGAGTTACGGCCCGCGCCGCCACCCCCGAAGCAGCGATCGACCTGTTGGAGCCTACCGCCGAGCAACTGAAAACGATCGCCGGGAAGGTTTACTTTGGTGCGGATGAGGAAACCCTGGCCAGTGTGGTGGGGAACCTCCTTCGAGAGCGGCAAGAAACCCTCAGTGTGGCCGAGTCCTGTACGGGGGGCGGCGTGGGGGAAGCTTTGACTAGCATCCCAGGCAGTTCGGCCTATTTTTGGGGCGGAGTCATTGCCTACGACAATTCCGTAAAAGAGCGAGTCCTACAGGTAGATCCCCAGGTCTTAGCGGAGCAGGGAGCCGTCAGCGGCAAGGTAGCAGAGCAAATGGCCACCGGAGTGCGATCGTTGTTAAACACCGATTGGGGACTGAGCATCACCGGGATCGCCGGGCCAGGGGGCGGCACCGAAACCAAACCCGTTGGCTTAATCTACATTGGCATCGCCGATCCCCAGGGTCAGGTGTACCACTATCCCTGTCGTTGGGGAAACCAGCAACCCCGCAACCTCATCCGACGCTTGAGCCTCTGCGAAGCGATCGATCGTCTCCGACACCAGCTGCTTTAATTAATAATTAAGAATTGATAATTGAGAATTAAGAATGTAAGGAATGCGGAGTTTATAACCTGTACGAAGACACCGAAGCCCCATTCTCAATTTTTAATTTTTAATTCTTAATTCTTAATTTTTAATTCCTAAAGCCCCTCCAAGGGAACCCGCAAAAACCGAGCTAACTCCGCCCCCTGGTTTTCAATTTGCGCTAGGGCGAGGGGCTGACCCACGCGGGTGAGGGGGATTTCGCCTTTGTTGCGTATTTTGAGATAGAGTGCCCGCTTAGGATTTAAACCTTCTTTGATCTCAATCCGTACCGATTGAATTTGATCAAATTTGTATACCAATTCCACTAGGCGATCCTTGCCGGGGAAGCCGTGGCGCAAAATCGTTGCGGTCTGGGTGTTTGCGTTAAATTCATTAAAACCGCCCCCCACATCCCAGAGAATTACCAGCCAGAGATAGGTAGACAGAACGATCGCTGCAACCCCGTAAAACCCCATGGCAATCCCCTGGGGAATAAACACCAGTTGGGTGGGGTCAGACAAGGGTAAAAAATTGATTTTGGTATAACTAGACAGGGCGGAAAGGAAGAACCCCAGACCCCCCGTAGAAATGACCACAGCCCAGAAGTAATTGCTGGGCCGCCGAGATCCCAGCACAGATTGACGTAAGACCTGAGAAGAAACAGAAGAAGTCATGAATAAAACGATCGCTAGACCAGCATACAAAAAACAGGGCAGCATCCATGGGCACCTGTGTCCCCAAAGGCGGCTCACCGCACCCTGATTTTATCCTGCTTGCGTAAAAAGTATCCTGGGCATCTAGCTTAATCCGTAGAAGTTCTGGTAGATGTATAAGACAGAATACCTAGGAGTTGGTCTTAGCATCCCGGAGTTGATCATGAGTTTGCGTCTCACCCCCGTTCTTCCTGCCCCTACCCCAGAGCCCCATCCTCATTCAGGTCTGCCCCCTTTTTTCCAGGCTAACCTTTCCCATCCGTTTCTACCGACCCAAACGGTGCAGGACAAACAAATATCAGCATTGTTTCCTTTTGTCAAGTGTCCCTTGGTCAAGAACCCCTTAGTCAAGTCTGCGGATCTGGAAACGACCTTATTGAGCCCCCAAGGTGAATGGGTGATTCAGAAAACCCAGCAAACCACCTGGCACTTCTATCATTTGCCCCTCTCTGCCCATTTAGACGGGGTAGATGACGTAGCGCTGCGGACGGTAGAGCTATCCCCCTCATGGTCAAACCCATCCCTACGATCGTCTTCAGCCCCTCTTTCTCCGGCTCCACAGCCCCCTTCCGATCGCCAGGATCAGGAGCAGCATCAGGATCAGGATCAGGGCTTTTCTTTCCGTAAATATCTGCGACGAACCTTAATCTTTAGTTGCGGAGCAGCGGTGAGTACCTTCCTCTATGCGGATCCCATTGCCAGCCTTAAGGGCTTATTTCTGCAATCTTCCCTGGCCATGGGCAACCCGACCCTTACAGCGGCAGCCACTACTTTTATTGAAACCGCCCAACGTCAGCTTTACCACCTCGATCGCTTAGGGGCACAATAGACCCAAACCTCAGACCTGGTGCTAGTGCCCCAGCCTCCCGAAACCATCGCCAGCACCTCAGCGTTACAAAGTTTACCAGGGGTACAGAGTCCACCGCCCCCTCCCGTGCAAGGGCCTCTAAAGGCAACGGATACCTACGTCACGGAGACTTCCCCCCTAAAAACCTATCCCCAGCAGACAGACGCAGCAGTTTCCGATTCAATGCCCACCCCTCCCCCCCTGCCAGAGGGTAACTTCCTAGGGGGTGAGACCATCGCCCTCCCTGATTTGTCCGTGCCCGCAGTCATGGCTGGAGCAGGGGGTGGCGAACTTTTGGGAGTATTGGAGCAGGGGAACGAGTCCATGGCCCTATTCCAACTCAATGGAACGATCGAGCGGGTGGCGGTAGGGGAGCGCTTAACCAATGGGGCAACCTTCGCCGGAACCCAAGATGGTAAAGTGCTGCTACAGGTAGGAGAGAGCCAAGTTCCCCTAGCGGTGGGGCAGTCGTTTTAAGATGTTGCCTGTTTTGACGGTGGAAACGCCTTCAAAGCTAAAATTAGAATATGGTGACTTTCAAACGCCCCTAGAACTAGCAGAAAAGATCTGCTGTAAATTGCTAGAAATGGGTGTCAATCCCGATATTATTATTGAGCCCACTTGTGGTATAGGAAACTTTATTCAGGCTGCTGCATCTTCCTTTCAATCGGCCAAACAGATTATTGGTTTTGAGATCAATTCAGCCTATTTACAACCCATTCAGCACAACCCAGATCTTCTCCGGGATCAAAGGATTCAAGTCCAACAAGGTGATTTTTTTGAGATTGATTGGTCTTTAGTATTCGATCGATCAGTCGATAACTCAGGGGATAGATCTAGCCAAGAAATTTTAGTGTTGGGCAATTTTCCTTGGGTCACCAATTCCCAGCAGGGGGCGATCGGTGGTAAAAATCTACCTCAAAAAAAGAATTTCCAAAACCATGATGGGCTAGATGCCATTACCGGCAAAAGCAACTTTGATATTTCGGAGTGGATGTTAATTCGCTTGGTTCAAGGATTACAACAGCATAAAGCTTGTTTGGCCATGCTGTGTAAAACCTCTGTTGCCAGAAAACTCCTGAGTTACATCCGTTCCAAACACTTAAATCTTTCCGCCTGTGCCACTTATGGAATAGATGCGAAAAAGTATTTTGATGCAACCGTTGATGCCTGTCTTCTGGTTTGCAAATTTCACTCGCATGCACAGAACTACTGTTGTGATGTATTTGATAGCCTTGAGGCTGAGATGTCCTACCGAATTGGCTACCGCAATGATGTTCAAGTTAGGGACATTCTATCTTTTGATCAATTAAGGGATTTGCACAACCCCAAAAAAGGATCTCAGAGCAGTTTACAATGGCGATCGGGGATTAAGCATGACTGCTCAAAGGTGATGGAATTTCGTAAAGTTAATAACACATTAGTCAATGGCTTAGGAGAAGTAGTTGAACTTGAAGAAACCTATCTCTTTCCCCTGCTTAAAGGTTCTGCGGTTGCTCAAAATCGCCTAGAGCAGACCGATCGCTATGTCTTGGTCACTCAGAGGTATATGGGGGAGCCCACTGAGCCATTACAAAATCTAGCCCCTAAAACCTGGAATTATTTGCTCAATCACTCCAAATATTTAGAGAATAGGAAAAGTAAAATTTACGATAAAAGTCCTCGTTTTTCCATCTTTGGAGTCGGATCCTATACATTTTCACCGTGGAAGATTGCAGTGTGTGGCCTATACAAGAAACTCAGTTTTCGCTTAGTGGGAGAACTAAACGGCAAAGCCACTATTTTTGATGATACTGTTTACTTTCTCAGCTTTGACCATGAAACGATCGCCCGTCAGATATTCACACTTTTAACCTCTGCAACGGCTCTCAATTTTTATTCCTCTTTGATTTTTTGGGATGAAAAACGCCCCATTAAAGCCAGCATTCTCAATAGCTTAGATTTGACTGCCTTAGCGCAAAAAACTACCCTAGATTTCTAGGGCACGAAAACGGTACTCTAGGAATCCTCCCTCAGAATCTACTGCTTTAATCCTCCCCTTGATAAGCCTCCATGCCTTCACAGGAGCACACCAAATGCCGATCGCCAAAGGCGTTGTCAATGCGTCCTACGCTGGGCCAGAATTTATGCTCCCGTAACCAGGGGGCAGGGTAGGCGGCGGCTTCCCGGCTATAGGGCCGATCCCACTGATCCGCAATTAAAACCTCGGCGGTGTGGGGGGCCTTTTTGAGCAGATTGTTCTCTGGATCCACGTCCCCCCGCTCGATGGCGGCAATTTCTGCCCGAATGCTAATCAACGCCTCACAAAAACGATCGAGTTCCGCTTTGGATTCGCTTTCCGTGGGCTCTACCATCAGGGTTCCCGCCACGGGCCAAGAAACGGTGGGGGCATGAAAGCCGTAGTCCATCAACCGTTTAGCAATGTCATCCACCTCAATCCCCGCCGATTTTCGCAGGGGCCGCAGGTCTAAAATGCACTCGTGGGCCACTAAGCCATTTTCCCCTTTGTACAAGATCGGATAGTAGGGCTCTAGGCGTTTCGCCAGATAGTTGGCATTGAGAATGGCCACCTCCGTAGCCCGTTTAACCCCCTCTGCTCCCATCATGGTGATGTACATCCAGGAAATGGGCAGAATGCTAGGACTACCCCAGGGAGCCGCAGCGATGGGCCCGATGTGGGCATCCCCATCAGACCAGGGGGAAATGACGGGATGGCTGGGCAAAAAGGGAACCAGGTGGGGAGCTACGCCGATGGGGCCCATGCCGGGGCCGCCGCCGCCGTGGGGAATACAGAAGGTTTTGTGAAGATTGAGGTGAGCCACATCCGCCCCAAAATCGCCGGGACGACACAGACCCACCATGGCATTGAAGTTCGCGCCATCCAAATACACCTGGCCGCCCTGGTCATGGATAATCTGGCAAATTTCCTGCACACTCCCCTCAAACACCCCGTGGGTAGAAGGATAGGTAATCATCAAAGCCGAGAGGTTTGCCCCGTGGGTCATGGCTTTCGATCGTAAGTCCGCCACATCCACATTCCCCTGCTCATCACAATTCACCGGCACCACCTTCATGCCCGCCATCACCGCGCTAGCAGGATTCGTACCGTGGGCGG
Organism: Prochlorotrichaceae cyanobacterium CTOTU29312; assembly: GCA_031971595.1. Lineage (GTDB taxonomy): Bacteria > Cyanobacteriota > Cyanobacteriia > Prochlorotrichales > Prochlorotrichaceae > JBEAPM01. Next base: position 1,862 of record DALYGI010000135.1, on the reverse strand, counting down.
ATTGGGGAATCAGACAAATCTGCCGGTGGCCTTCCCCCCGTGCCTCGTGGTAGCGTCGAATCACCAGTAAACCCGCATACTCCCCCTGGGATCCGGCATTGGGTTGGAAGGAGATGGCCGTAAAGCCCGTAATTTCTGCCAACATGGCCCCCAAACTGTCAAAAAGCCGTTGATAGCCCTGGGTCTGTTCCTGGGGGGCAAAGGGATGAATTTTACTAAACTCTCGCCAGGTTACGGGGATCATCTCCGCCGCTGCATTGAGCTTCATGGTGCAGGAACCCAGGGGAATCATGGACGTAGTGAGGGACAGATCCCGCTGCTCCAGGCGATAGAGGTAGCGCAAAAGTTCCGTTTCCGAGTGATAGGAATTGAAGACTGCGTGGGTGAGGAATGGGGTTTGGCGCTCAAAGGCCGGGGCGATGCTGGGCTCGATCGTTTGGGCTAGGGTCTCTAGGCTGAAAGGGAGATCCGCTGCTGGAGCAAAACAGCACAGCAGTTGCCCCACATCCTCTAGGGTCGTGGTTTCATCCAGACTAATTCCCAGGGTTTGGGCGTTAATCCGTCGCAGATTCAGACCCGACTCCGCCGCTACTTGCCAGAGACGATCGGCCTCCGGGGTCACCACCCGCAGGGTATCAAAACAGGTACGAGCATCCGTAGCAAAACCAAGTTTTTGGAGACCTTCTGCTAAAACCTGAGTCCGGTGACGAATCCGCCAAGCGATCGCCGTGAGCCCCTGAGGGCCGTGATAGACCGCATACATAGAAGCCACCACCGCCAGCAGCACTTGGGCCGTACAAATATTGCTAGTCGCCTTATCCCGGCGAATATGTTGCTCACGGGTTTGCAAAGACAACCGCAGAGCCGGTTTCCCTTGGGCATCCTTAGACACCCCCACCAAACGCCCTGGAATTTGGCGCTTAAACGCTTCGCGGGTCGCAAAAAAGGCCGCATGGGGCCCCCCATAGCCCAGGGGTACACCCAATCGTTGACTATACCCCACCACAATATCCGCCCCCCATTCCCCCGGCGGTTTCAGCAGGGTCAAACTGAGCAGATCCGTCGCCACCGTAACCATCCCCCCAGCGGCATGGACTTGCTCCACCAGCGTGGGATAGGTCGCAATCAGCCCCTCCGTGTCGGGATATTGTAAGAGAGCCCCAAACACCGGAATACTGGGATCAAAATCCTCTGGTGCCGCCACTATGACTTCAATTCCGAGGGGCCAGGCACGGGTTTGCACTACGGCGATCGTTTGGGGGTGACAGGACGCAGCAACCCAAAAAGCCTTCGCCTTCGTTTTACACAGGGCATAACTCATGGCCATCGCCTCCGCCGCTGCGGTCGCTTCATCCAGCAAAGACGCATTCGCAATTTCCAGCCCCGTTAAATCCGTAATCAGGGTTTGAAAATTCAACAGCGCTTCCAGACGACCCTGGGCAATTTCCGCCTGATAGGGGGTATAGGCGGTATACCAAGCCGGATTTTCGAGAATATTCCGCAGAATGACCGGCGGGGTGACACAATCGGCATAGCCCATACCGATATAGGAGCGACAGACTCGATTTTGGGCAGCGATCGTGCTTAGGGCTTGGAGGGCTTCCGCCTCACTCAGACCAGATTTGAGGTTTAGGGATCCCTGGAGACGAATTCCACCGGGAACCGCTTTGTCCACCAAAGTTTCCAAGCTATCTAAACCTAAGATTTGCAGCATCTCAGCGATCGTTTCAGGAGTTGGGCCGATGTGACGATCGGCAAAAGCCCTGGGAGGGGCGGGAAAAGTAGTCATTACACTCAAACCTTAGGAACACGCCGCTTTCTAGTGTGCAATAGGAGATTCGGGTAAAGCAAGGAGTGAACCT